>JAAYZI010000355.1 GCA_012514925.1 Deltaproteobacteria bacterium
ATCTTGCTGAGAGTGCGCTTGATAGTTTGACTTCAATTGTGATCCGTCTCCAAGAATTGGCGGAGCAATCAGCAAACGGTGTGTATGGCACAGTGCAGAGGAAGTCTCTTGATGCGGAGGCGCAAGCGCTCTCAAAAGAGTACTTCCGGATATCAAAGAGCGTAAAGTTTAACGGCTTAAATTTGTTTGACGGAAGTGTAGAAGAGCTAAGACTACAAGCTGGGTACGGACTCGATGGCGGTGTGGCAAGTGTAGTTGGAGGTGCGATTGGGACGGGGAGTTTTGGGGTGGGAACCTTTCTTGAGGGGTTGGGTGGGGAGGCCTCGGTAGGTCTAAGAGATCTAAATGGTGATGGCGCACTTGATATGGTTATGAAATTTGGTGTGCTAATTGGAAATGGCGATGGTACCTTTGGTGCAAAAATATCTTTTGGAGAGTGGGGAATGCAAGCCAGTGCTGTTGGAGATCTAAATGGAGACGGCGTGCCCGATATCGTTGCGAAAAAAGCTTTCTCTCTTAACGTACTTTTAGGAGTCGGAGATGGTACTTTTACAAGCTTGGATTTTGGCTTGGATTTTGGTGGTGTTGGTAGTGGTGGGGTGGCCAACTCCGTTGTTCTTGAAGACCTAAATGGAGACGGTGTGCTCGATATGGTTGAGAATTTAGCAAATTCCGCCGGTGTGCGGATAGGAAATGGGGACGGTACTTTTGGCGAAAGAACTACTTTTCAGTTGGGGGATAGCAGCAATGGCAACAAGGACGTTACTCTTGGAGACCTAAACGGTGATGGCGTGCTCGATATTGTTTCAGCAAATCACGAACTCTCTAAACTTAGTGTGTTAATTGGGAATGGGGACGGTACTTTTGGAGCAAGAACTCATCTTTCAGCTGGGAATTTTCCCACCTCCGTCGTTCTTGGAGACCTAAACGGGGACAGCATCCTCGATCTCGTTACGGTGGTGGGTACTTCCAGTACATCCAGTGCTACCGTGCGAATTGGGAAAGGTGATGGTACTTTCAGCGCAGCAACTACCATTGAACTAGGGGGAGGGCCTTCCTCCGTATCTCTAGGTGACTTAAACGGAGATGGTGTGCTTGATATGGTTGCGGCAGTTGGCACGGCCTTTATTGATCCTGACCCTGTCATTGTACTAATTGGAAATGGAAATGGAACTTTTTCTGTCAAAACTTCATACGCGGTAGGGAAAGGGATTAGCCCAGTTGTAACTCTTGGAGACTTAAATGGAGACGGTGTGCTCGATATCTCTACAACGGGAAGTAATAATTGTGTCCTCCTCGCTCAGACCACCCCCGGCGTCTCTCCCCTCCTTCCTTTCTCTCTCTCCACCATGGCGGATGCTCGCCAAGCGCTTCCAGTATTCCAGCAAAAGCTATCTCAACTAGGCGCGCAGCGAGGACAGATTGGTGCCTTTCAGTCACGCCTAAGTGTGGCGGTAAATGTACTCTCCTCATCTACTGAGAACATAGCCGCAGCCACCGGCCGCATCAGAGACGCAGATGTAGCAAAAGAATCAGCCAACCTCGTTCGTAACCAGATCTTGCAACAGGCTGGCGCAGCCGTCCTAGCGCAAGCGAATCAACAATCTGCCTTAGTACTAAAACTTCTCGATAGTAACTAAACAATAAAGCTCTACCAAAGGGGCAAGACTTTTGGGAAATGGCGGTGGGCTGGATGGAAAAACATCACCCCCCGGCGAAAGTCCACAAATTTTCGTTTTTGGCCTGGTGGTAGTGTCACGCGCGTGGGTATTTTACTTTCTCCGGAGAAAGTAAATGCATCGCGCTTCGCTATAATATAAGAAAAAGGTGCCCCCCTACTTTTTGTGGTTATTTTCTGTGAGCCTGGCGATTATTCGTGTTCGCGGTGAAATCTGAGGGACTCCTCCTGAGCTAGTTCAGACCGAAGGCGGTTTTTTTCTGGCTGCCGCGTCGCTTTAATGTTTTCCAATGGCGATTGGCGCGCGGCGTGGGCCGAAAGCAGTATTCGTGATTTTTGTTCTCTGGGATGGTGCAGTCAACGTAGGCGCCGCTTCGTTCATTGGTAATCCCACGTATGCCGAGCCTAGCAAGCGCCCCGTTAAAATAATCTCCTGCTATATACATAAAAAGCAGAAGCCCTCCCAGGAATACGCTGCTGTAGCCAAGAATATAGACCCACCTACGGATCTTAACTTCCTGCTGGTACTTGCTTAGGTTTTTTTTAGCCGTAGCAAGAAGCTTTTTACTGGGTAACTTCCTGACTCCGCTCATGGTGGAAAAACTCTAAACTTGGCCGCCTCTTAACCCATCGGCAGCTTTAAGCTAAAAGTTTAGATTGTGTGGAAAACCCGGATAAGCGTTCTTAAGACCGATGTTTTTAACCGGCGCCACAGTGCAGGTTCTGATTAACGGTTGAATTAGGCTCTAGCTTAAAGTAGGTTAAAGCAAGGTGTGCTTGTGAGTGCGGAGTTAAGCCGCCACGGTTGGAGCCGGGACAGTGCAAACAAATGGGATACGCGAAATATCAACTTTAAGAGAGGGCAACACGAGCGCGATTAAATGTTCTGGTGCAGTAGGGGAAGTCTCCGATTTTTGGGTGTGCACCTATCCCTTTTTTAAAACGACCTTATTTATCTTGCCCTCTTTTGAGCTTGCCGAAGGCGCGCTTGAGCTGACAAGCGCTGTGGCGGTTTTCGATCCGGATGGAGAAAAAATTAACGAAGCGAGCGTAAGTTTTTCTCCGGGCAGTGTTGGGACACTGGAGGTAGACATGCTGCTAGGTGCTTGCAAGTTGGAAGCCGGCCTTAAGCACGGCCACTTACGGGTAGTTTCGCCCCCCGGTTGTCGCCATCTCTGTCGCATTTACGCTAGAGAGCGCGGCGCGATTATGGGCGAGCCCCAGCAGATCGGTGCCGGACAGGCCGGATTTTTTCCGGTGGTATTTGGTACAGATCGTTTCCCTTATGTTGCTTTGGTAAATCACGGAAGCAACAGCGCTGTAGTGAAGAGCAGGCTTTTTTGTGGAAACCGCACTCCAGAGTCCGAGTACTTGGTGCCGGCCATGGGCGCGCGGATAGTTGCGTTGGCGGCAGAGTTTGATGAGTACGTGCAGAGCCAGGGCGAGAAGCAGATCCATGCGTATTTACGTCTGTCAGTGAAAGATGCGGTGATGTTGGGCGCTCAATTGATTGAGCGGATTGTTTTAGGCAGAGATAACGAGTCTTACATGGCGTTGAGTTAATATGAGCGCGCAATCGGTAAAATGGTTGGCTTTTTGCGCTTCAAATTCAATCACGCGCACAGTTGTTCATTTTTTTCCGTCAACAGGCGTGGTGACGGCTGCTTATGCCGCCAACTGCACTCTTACTCTTTTCGGCGAAGGCGTGGAGAAAAAGACTGTGACTCTCGAAGGCGCGCGCGCAGGTCATCCTGACGGCGTGCGGTTGGAACAGGTTTTTGCAGAGTTGGTTGATGGCGCGCCGGGGTTTTTGGGTTTAGAAGTGGAGCTTTTCGCAAGTCAGCCAAGAATCGATATCTCCGCCTCTTCTTGTATCATTGAGCTGTTTTCACGGGTTAGTTCTGTGCGTTTTGTGCCGCGTCGCCTTCCGGATTCTGGTTTGAAGCAAAGGGATCATTTACCGGGCTTGCTGCTTGAGGATGGTTTAAATACGACCTCTGTGATTTTGATTAATGGCGCAGGCTCCGAGTACGAATTTAGTATATCGAGACCGGGTCGTCCCGAATCTCCGCCTGAGAACGGTGCGGGTTTAAGGGACACCAGCGCGCAGATGCGCGTTTGGAGGAGGGAAAGCCTAGCAGGCAGGACGTTGTTGGAGTTGGGGCTGGTGCAGTCGGATTCGAGGCGCGAAGCGCTCTACCTTAACGAGGCGTTGCCTGAACAGGCTTGTTATGTTTTATATCGTGATAAGAGCCAAAAACGGCTTATTTCCGTGTGTGCGCTATGAGAATAACTGTTCATGCTCCTTTTGGAGCTTTAAGCCAGGAAGCTGGCGTGATTTTCATGTTGGCGAATTATTTGCGTAGCCTTTTTCCGGCGGTTGTCCAGCTTAAATGCAATGGCGTGTTCTCTTATTGTGATCGCGGTGGCGAAGAGAATCGGCAGCGCGGCTTTGATACCTGCTTTCGATGCATGCAAGATCAGTTGAGCTTAGCCCGCTGGGCTGGGATCTCTTCGGAACCTCTTTCGCAGCGTTTGCTCCCCGGTGAAATTGAGGCGACTCGGCGTTTGGTGCTCCATACGCCTACGGAAAAGTTGCCGGAGTTAGTCTTCGAAGAGCTGCCGCTGTTGGAACTTTGCCGCGCTTCGTTTCAAAGTCGTTTTGGAGTGAGTCAGCCGGACTTTCACAATAAAAATCATGAACAAGTGTTACGGCGTATGATGCTTGCGGCGGCACGCATGTGTGTGGCTGTGAAACGTTTTAACCGTGAATTCATGCCGGATATCAGTTTGGTTGCGGGAGGATGGGATCTGATTTCGCGGAGTCTGGTCGATGTTTGCAGGCGCGATGGTTATCAAGCTGCGGTCTTTCGATGGGATTTTGAGGGCGGTGGTATTAACATCGTACATCCGCGGACGCATCAAGTTCTGGTGTCCGATCTGTTGTTGGACGGAATCGCATCAATGCGCCCGGACATCTCCACGTGGCCCTCTGAGTTAGTTAATATCACCGGGGAGATATTGGCTTTCCTCGACATCTCAGATACCCAAATGACGCTGCCGATCGCGCGCTAAGGATATCCGGTAACCCGTTCACGCGGGGAATTGATTAAGGAAACGATCATGCAATTTTTGTTTTAAGCCTCCCGGTGGTAACGCGGAATTAAATTCACTTTCTCTGGAGAAAGTGAAATTAACTTCGCGCCACCGTCAGCCATCACCAGAAAGGCTTTGCTAACCTGGGCTTTTATTAAACCTTGTCACATATACATATCTCGCGCGTAGCATACTGGTTTAATTTGCCATTCCCTTGCGCGAGATATGCATATGCGACAAGGCCAATATTAGGTCGTACCAGATTGGATGACCTTACGTTTTATATGGGGAAATCTAACATTGTCTGTGTGATGGTATCCGTTTGCATGAATTTTACTTTCTCCAGAGAAAGTAAAATCAATTCCACGCGTAAGCGATTGCCGGATACAAAGACCCTTTCGGGTGACCTTTTTTAGAGGTGTTATGCTGGAGCCATGATGCTCTCGATAGCTTGGCCGGCCTTGGGCGAAAGATTATAGGCCACGTACACCGTCTGGTCGATTTGAGATTGCAAACGCTTAGCTTCAGATATGGTTGCAGCGGCTGTAAGGTCGCCTTTGGTGTTGTCGTACAAGCACATCATCTTGTGCGCCAATTCGGCCAGAGACACAGCCTTACTTTCAAATTCGTTTGGTAATGGCAGGTCTTTTAAATCAGCGTTTACAATTTTTCGAAAGAGTTTGCGTTGGGTCTTCCTGCCTCTAAATTGAAGTACGAATGAGACTAGCTTTGAGTTTAAAATGGCAAGTAGGGCCAGGAGATGATCCTTTGGCAGGTCGGGGGCGGGCAGTATGTGCAGCACGGATTTATTATAAAGGTATGTATCTTCTGTAAAGCAGGCGTTTAGTAGATAAGGCTTTTCGTTTATAATTTCGCGAACCAAGATGCGCCCGCCGCTGTACCTGTCCAAGCTCTGAGGATCGGCCAGCCAGGGACCATATTTTAAATATCCTCCCGACCAAGTGATGTGGTAGCGCTTGATATCGGCTCCCTGTAAATAGGGGTGGGTGTTTTGATCCTCTTTAAATAGACGATCATAGATGTGCTTTTTAACGTCTTCTTGGCTCTGAGGAGGGGTGCCTTTACCTTTTAGGTAAGCTTGCAGCGCGATCATCGGCCGAAAACCGGATGTAGGGTGGCCCAGGTTCAAGCGGCAGGCTTTCAACTCTTCAAGGATGGTAGAAATTTCGGGAGACCACTGCAGCGGAATAGTGAAGTCAGGATTTTGAAGGCACTTCGAAAGTGGCACAGAAAAAACGGGCTTGGTGGCCTTATGGGTTGGGTCTTTTAGGTGGAATACTTTAAGGTTTTTAATTTCTCCGTGTTTGATCACTTTAAAAACCACTGCTTCTACGGAGGGGTCTTGGAAGACCGGGGTTTGATACGCCACTAGAGTATCGAGGGCGCGCTCCTCAAGGAAAAGTTTGCGAATGGCGCGTCCTCCCCGGATCCCCAGCCATGCGTTTGGCACTACGAAAGAGAGCGTGCCGCCGGGCTTAAGGAGTTGATAGCCCTTGGCCATAAAAGCGAGATACTTATTAATTTTGCCGTCTCGTATATGGGCGTAGACTGTTTTTAGTTTTAAGTTTTCAGGTTTGGAAATCTGCTCATTGCGGGAGAGTCCATAGGGGGGATTTCCGATCACAACATCAAAACCGTTTGCCTCCAAAATTTCTGGGAAGTTTAGTTTCCATGAAAATGCGGCCATGTCCTCGCTTTGTTGTCTTTCCTCAGCGGAGTTTTGATCGAAATCTTCGGGTTCCAGTAGGCTGTTGCCGCAGTGTATGTTTCTGGTCAGATCCGGAGGGGGAGGGTATTTAAAAAGTGGAAGTTGTCGGCTTGTAAGCAAGGAAAACTGCAGAAGTAATCTGGTTATAAGGACTGCTTCGTAATCACGATCTACTCCGAAAATGCACTGCTGCAGAATTTCGCATTTTTCATCGAAAGGCATGGGGGTGGGAGGATGGGTTAGTTTTTCAAGGGTTTCTAGGAGGAAGATGCCAGAGCCGCAAGCGGGATCAAGAACTGTTGGGTTAGAATGTCGTTTCGTGTTTGTGGTTTTAAGCTTGGGGGATAAGGCTATTTCTAATATGGCGCGCACTAAGGGGGTGGGGGTGTAGAAGATGCCTTCTTTGTTGTGGCCTTGGCTGGTTACAAATTTTTCATAGATCAGTCCAAGGGTTGCAGGGGTGAGGTCTAGGCGGCTAGAGGTTATTTGAAGTAAGATTTCGCCTAGAGTCTTATCCGGAAAAATTTCTAGAGCTTGACTTTGAAGTTCGAAGAGTGTCGATATAAAAAAATCCTGATACAGCTTAAAGTGTTTGGAAAGGGCGTGGCGATAGCGGCCGGCAGCGCCCTTTGTCGCTTCTGTTAAAGAGGGCAGGGTTAGGGGTAGGTTTGTCTCGCAGTATTTAATTAGGAATAAATTAAACAGAGTTCGGCGTGATAGTTGTTGTATTTCATCAGTTGGATGAAACTGCATGCAAGAGAGCAAGCAGTGATACTGAGATTGGATTAGGGAGAGAGGATTTAAACTGGAATGGTTCATCAGTTTCCTTGTATAAAAGCAATCCTGCCTCATGTGTATGTATTGTGAGGTAGGAACTGGGCAGCGTATGTCATATTTAATCCTGACTTGTATACTTACTTTGACAGTACCTGGTAATGTCGTAGCTCCTCGTTCGTAATATCGGACGAGGGCACCAACAAATAATGCTTTTCATCTACCACTTTAACTTCGCCGTCTTGTGTCAAGAGTTCAAACATGGCGATTTGGTTGGGGCCGAAGAACTGAGCTGAAACTGGCCGACAAATTAGCTCTGGAAACATGTCGGAGCAATATTTCATGTCTTGAATACTCTGTACGACCCCTAATCGGTCGTTGCCGCTCTTGGCTTGAACGGGAACTACGAACTGTGACCCGGACTTGTTAATGCCGACGTATATCTCATCTATTTCTATCTGACCGACATGAGATACGGTTGTGCGAAGGTGATTTTGAAGAGAATATGACGTAATTCCAAGAAATATGTCTATAAGGCGATTGTATCTAACCTTAGTAAGCAGCGCCTGCTCATCGCTTGTAGAGTATTTCTTGACCAGTTCGGGCGTGGAATCCGGGATCTTGATTTGAAGGACGTCGCTTCGGGGAAGAATTCTATTGATCTTAGATAATTTGAACTTATACTTTCCGTGTCCAGCGAGTTCGATGGTCCACTCCATGTCCTCTGGAGTGTACTCGGTAAGCTCCGTAGGTAGGGAAGCTCGAAAGCGGAAGGAATAAAGAATATCGCCAACATTTTTCGGAACTCTAATCCCTAGTTTCTTGGCGGCTTCTATCAGCTCGTCTCTGGTGAAAGCAAGTTCGCTAAGGCCTCGCCGATAGTGGCTCTTGAAGATCTCCAAGACGATAGAATCGTATTTTGCAGTATCTTTGCGCTCTTTAGGCATTGACCACCAACCTTTCTCTGGGCGGGATTACGTCGGCTGGAACGTCGAAGTGCTCTGCCGCTTGTGTCATTGTAAATTCCAAAAGTCGCGGATTCCCCAGGTCAATTTCCTTTGTGGGCATGATAGGTTTCGCACCTAGAGCCCGTCTAACGCACGCGCCGACGGCACGAGCAAGAAGGGGCGGTACTGAATTACCGATTTGTCGCATGCCGTGCCATTTCGTCCGATGAAATCTGAACCAGTCGGGATACGAGTGTATGCGAGCCGCTTCTCTTACAGTAATGCATCGTGGGAAGACCGGATGAATCGGTCTCGGCGATGTATACGCTCCCCTATCGCTCGCCGTTCCAGCTCGTAGGGTGTTACACAAACCATCTTTGGCGAGCTTGAAAAACCTACTTACCGGTTCAGTCGTACCCCCCTTCGTCCTTTTAAACCTTGCAATGGACTCAGCGGTGTGCTCGGTGCGCATACTTGATGTGAGCAAGTCAGGATCATGTTTCCGTGGGTATGAGAAATCGTCCATTGCACGAGACAATCCTCTCAGTAAGGCCGAATAAGTGCTCGGCTCGCCGAACTTGGCCTTACAACAATCCGAATCGAATAAATCGTCGTTATCTTCGATGTTGGGAAGGTCGCACAGCGCATCCCAAACAGATGGAGTGGATCTTTCTTCAAATAGCGGAAGTTTGGTCGTAGTGGTTTTGCCAAAAGGATGTGTCGTTTCTGTAGGATATTTTGGCAGCTGTTGGCCGTTTAAAGCCCCGAGAATAATAACTCGGCGCCTATCCTGTGGCACCCCAAAACTACTAGCATTTAAAATCCTATAAGGGCTTCGCACCTGATATCCCTTGGCCTCGAATGCGGAGTAGATTTCTTTGAGAAATTTGATGTGCTTTCCAACTGTCAGGCCGGCAACATTTTCTAAAACAAATATCTTTGGCCTTAACTCACATACAATCCGAATGAACTGCATCATTAATGAATTTCGAGGGTCGTCCAGGGTACGCTTGCCAATCATTGAGAATCCTTGGCAGGGAGGACCTCCAAACACTACGTCAATATGTTCGTTGCTGAGATTCGCTCGTCGTCGAATTTCCTCACCTGTGAGTTTCGAAATATCGGCGCAAATCGTAGCGCTGTAGGGGAAGTTGAATTCATGAGCTGCGCAATGAATTGGATCCAGCTCAACAGCGGCCACTATATCGAATCCAGCCTGCTCGAAGCCCAAGGACATTCCGCCCGCACCGGCAAATAAATCAATCGCTAACGGACGCTGTTTGGTTTTTGAACTATTCAAGGGTCTTAAACTCCGAAATCGAGAAATGTTCTTTTAACTATGTGGCACAGAAATCCCCGTTTTTCCAAAAAGCTCTCCAGCTTGCTCGGGGGATAACGGGATGCCTGTAAGCAGTTAATACGTCCTGTTTGTCCCAGTTCCTCAGTGTATTAGCCGAAACACCAAGGTAGTGGGCAGCTTCATGAACCGTTAGATAATCGGAGGTTTTTAGCCTTTGTTTCTTCATAATCTGTTTGAACGCTACCAAACCTCATCAAAGTTCAGAAGGCTTAAAGTAAAATCCAAGACTCTCCGGCTATGTCAGCGTCTTAATCTTATCAGTACCTATTTTAATCATCTGTAATCATTGTATCATTTACCCAACCGGGTGTTTCACGGGTAGGACATTACTTTCTCTGGAGAAAGTGAAATGAACTTCGCTCGAGATCGGCTAAAGAATGACCCCATCGGGATTCGAACCCGAGTTTCCGGCGTGAGAGGCCAGCGTCCTAGGCCACTAGACGATGGGGCCAAATGTTGAAAAAATACTTTTTACCAAAAGCTTGCGCATAGTAACTGCTGAGCAGTTTAAAAACAAGGATCTCAATGACCTATCTGCATATACGGTGTTCTTATTGTAAATCGCTGATTGTGTTGTAAGGCCTTGTAACGACGCTGATTTGTTAATAAAATGACACCTGAAGTAAGACTGTTCGCCCGTGGTGTAATGGTAGCACAACAGGTTCTGACCCTGTCGATCGAGGTTCGAGTCCTTGCGGGCGAGCTCATTTTTTCTTTGTGTATGGCTTTTCTTTGTGCGCAGTGGCGATTGCAGGTCGAAGGTGATGCTTGTGGGATATCGCCCGACTTATTTTCGAAGGAATTTTATCGTGGTGAGCCACCGCTTGTTTTGGTTGTTGGCGGTAACGTTATGCTTAGCAGGTTGTGCCGCGAAGACAAAGCGCAACGAACCTCTTGCCATTCAGACTCAAAAGCTCTCCAAATCGCCCATGGATCCAGAGCTGCAGAAAAACTCCAGCGCGATCTATCACTATCTAGTTGGTGAACTTGCGTACCAGGATGAAGACTTCGAGAGAGCTTTGACCAATTTTGCCAAAGCCAGTGAGCTAACAAGCGAACCAGCACCATCGTTGCATAGCCGTTTGGCAGAGCTTTATGTGCGTGAGGGCAGCCTCGAAAAAGCCCGCATTGAAATTGAAAAAGCGCTAGAGGTAAATCCGGAAAGTGAACAAGATCTGTTCTTGTATGCCGGTATCTTGGAAACGACCGGCAAGGAAGACGAATCTTCGCAGATCTATCTGCGCCTGATCAAGAAAGATAAGAACCGCTTGGATGCCTACCTATTGTTGGCGGGACTGTATGCCAAACAGGAACGTTACAATGAAGGCGTTGCCGTTTTGAAGCGACTGGCAAGGAATCCGGAGTATCGCACGTTAGCCTGGTATCAGATCGGAGGCTTGCTCGAACAAAAAGGAGACCTTGACGGCGCTGCCAGATATTACCTTAAGGTCTACTCCGGCGGCAGCAGAGGCGCCAACGCCGTAGCCGATGTAATCCGCGTATATTTGCAAGCCGGCCGAGTGGATAGCGCGCGGCAATTTTGTCGGCGCGTTTTGGCGCGTGACCCTCATAATGCGATCGCAAGACGGGTACAAGATAGTTTAAATGTCGACGTGGAGAATTTTACCACGGCAGTGGCGCAGCTACAGGGGATTAAACGCCACTCTCGTGATGCCAATGAAAGTCATCTCAAATTAGCGTTGCTTGAGATAGAGAAGCAAAATTACGACGAAGCTTTAAGGCAACTAAATTTGGTTTTAGCGGTAAATCCTGAGAATTCAGAGGCTCGCTTTTACCTGGCATCGGTCTATGCCGCTACAGGACGCTCCAAGGATGCTGTGACGGAACTTAAAAAAATCGGCACGCACGATCCCATGTTTGTGCGCGCCCGGACCTTTGCGGCGTTTGTTTTGATGCAGTCTGGAGCATTAGAAGATGCTGAACAGGTGGCGCGGGAAGCTTGGGCTATCGACAAGAGCAACCGCAAGGTTTTCTTCTACCTAATTTCAATTTTGCGTGATGAAGGAAAGTTCGTAGAGGCTGAGAGATTGGTATCTCAGGTAGCTAATGAGTTTCCCGAAGATGCAGAGCTACGTTTCCAGCATGGGGTGGTGTTGCACGATTTAAAACGCGAAAGCGAAGCTCTTGAAAAAATGGAGCAGGTGATCCGTATAGATCCCGGTTTTAGTGATGCGTTGAACTACATCGCCTACAATCTAGCCGAGAGAGGGCGGGATTTGAGTCGAGCACTAGAATTGGTTAAAAGGGCCCTGGAGAGTAAACCCGAAAATGCTTATTACATCGACACGCTTGGGTGGGTTTACTATCAGATGGGAGACTATGAGAGCGCAGAGAAAGAGCTGGGCAGAGCCGTGCAGTTTTCTGATAAGGATGCCGTAATTCTTGAACACTACGGAGACACTTTGCAAAAAAGGCGGAAATTTGATGAAGCCCGACAAGTATATAATTTGATCATCGAAATATTTTCCAGCGGCAAGCTTACGAACGGCCGAGCGGAGGAAGGAAAGGCTGCGGCTGAGCGAGCTAAGGACAAACTCGAGCGCCTCAACATTCTTGAGTCGTCTCCGCCAGCCGGAGTGGAAGATTAGCCAATGTTACAGATAAAATCGATAGGGACCCTTGTGGCGTTATGCTTCTTGACCGCTTGTTCTTTCCGAGAGGGAGTGCCGCCCCCACACCTTCCAAAAGACACGGTTTCGGCCCAGCAAACGCAGGAGATTATAAATGCCGTTAATCAGCGCGCAGGGAAGATCCAGACTTGGAAAGGTTTGAGTCGGACGGTGATTGAAAAGGAAGATGATGCGCAAAAGAGCACTCTTCGGCAGGTGATCCTTTTTAGCGCTCCGGATCGCTTGCGTCTGGACAATTTGGCTCCAGGCAGCGCCTATACTCTAAGTTTGTTAGCCGCCGAATCAGGTCGGGTGGTATTTTTAGATACGCAAGAGCAGGTGGCGGTGCACTCGAACCAGAGCGGTCGTATGATAGAGAAAGCCTTGGGGCTTCCACTAGACGTCCCCGAACTTTTAGCCTATTTGAGTGGATCTGTTCCGGCGGGATCTTTGGCAGAGAGCGCAAAAATATATCATGATTCTGATGCGGCGCAGTTTGTCCTGGTGGTGGCGGGCCGCTATTATTTTCTAGACTCTAAAACGCTGCAGCTAAAGAGCGCGCATGTGCGCACTCCTAATGATGACGATCTGGAGTATCAGATCGAGTTTTATGATTATAGGGAAGTTGAAAACGTATTTTTACCGGAACGGATAAAGATGTGGATTCCGCGAGAGCGTCTTAATTTAACCCTGTCCTTTTCCAATTTGATGCTGAACTCCCCCATGCGTACATCCCTTTTTGCAGTTGAGATCCCGGCTAGTTATAAGCAGCGAGAGTATTAGTCCGGCGTAACCGCTTACGCGGAGTTAAATTTATTTTCTCCGGAGAAAGTAATATCCATGTGAATGGTTACAGCGGTTACTGTTTTTGCAGACGTAAAAGCGCTTGCTCTCCGTTTCTCATCGCCCAGCTGGCCACGGTGTGATTAAGCCATAAGACGAAAATAAATGCGCTTAAGCCCAGGCTGTAACATATCCAGATTGGAACGCTGCTTCTAAAATCTTCGAGGATGCATGCAAGGATCAGTAACGTCGCGGCCAGAAGATTTGCCCCAGTTAGTGCTATGCTGCTTAGCATATAGAGTAAGCTGCCTAGACTAGCGGAAAGTTGTGCCGGGTTCTCCCACTGAAAATCCACAAAAAGAGCTCCCAGCCCTACGCCTAAGCCAGTGAGACCATAGGCTGTTATGCAGCTGAGCGCGGCGGTAACAGCGAGGATTTGAACCGGCGCGTCTATCGCCATAGCGCCGGAAACAAAGATAACAACTGCAATTAGAGTCACTGGTAAAAGCCAAATACGAAATTTGGCGCGTAGGAACGTTTTAAAATCCAGCGGTGCCGAGGCGAGCAGCCAATAAGCGTGCCCTTCCAGCGATACGGCCGGGTAAACAAAGCGGCTGCACACAGCAGTGATTACAAACGAACCCATGCACATGTTGGCTAGTACTAACAAGCCGCGCCACCAGACCATTACTACTTCGGTGACATCTTGGTGCTCCCGTAAAAATTGAAAGTTGTACAAATAAATAAAACAAATGCCGATTAGTAAAAGCAACTGTAGAGCTTGACCGAAATCCCGCGCGAAAAGCTTAAGCTCCTTTCCCAAAATAGCCCGGGTTGATCCGTTCATA
>JAAYZI010000356.1 GCA_012514925.1 Deltaproteobacteria bacterium
AGCTATGGTTTGAACATCAAGTAGCCGCTTCGCTTTCTGAGCGGAATAATAGGAGACGTAATAGAATCCCCGTGGAAAAACCGGTTTGGCATTTTTTATGATCTGCCCGGCAACCACCTCCCAGAGCGGATAAGGAGGGTTAGGGGTCGGTATGGCTGTGGGGGTGGGGGTCGGCTGCATTGTAGGGGAGACTGTAGGGAAAGCTGTAGGTTGAGCAGTTGGTTCTTTCGTTGGAGTTGGTTCTACCGTGGGAGCAGGGGTCGGCTTCAAGGTTGGTAGCGGTGTTGGTGTGGGGGTCCTCTTTGGTCTGGGAATTTTAACACGCAGGGAATAGAGCTTGGAGGTTCGGATTATTTTTTTGTTCTGCTTTAACTCTAAGGCACTAAGCGCATAAGCGCCTGGTTGTGGCTTCCATAGGATTCCGTCCGGCGATGCGGATGATTGGTTCAGACGCGGCCGGGCCGCCATCAATGGCGTAACGGTTATGGCGATATTCTTGGCTGAGCGCGGCCGGGTTACGGCCCGGACTAAGATTCTGCCGTTTGGAAAATTATTCAGTCTTAGAGTCAGCTCTTTTTGAGTACGTGTCGAGCGTTTAACTATTTTTGCGGTGCGGGTATTGATAAAAAGTAAATTAATAACCTTCGGCGCCTTTTGCGATTTAAGTGATTTTGTTTTTTTGTTATCAAGGCGCTGTTGTGAGAAGGTGGTGTTTGGCAGAAGAAGAAATGAGAAGAATATTGCAATGGATCCCAAAACGATTAAGTAACGACGGTTGCTTAGCATATCAGTCAAACTCCCCTGAAGCGCCAGCCTGTACGAAGGGAGGAGCAACCTTCATGCCAGGCGTTTGAGTGGGGTCTGTGCGTTTAGTGGAGGAGGGATCCCTGGTCTGGTGGGTAGAGCGCTACTGAGTGCCTGTCATATTTTGCGTGGTACGTGGTACGGGCGTCGCTTAAAACACGAGGTTTATAAAAAAGTAATGATTTTAAGGGGTTATAGTTGTAAAGAGGCTTTCGGTTTGGTCACGCGTCGGTGGCTATTCGTTCCTTGGTGATGTCTCTTAGGTAGAGAAGGAATTCCCGCTGTTTGGCGTGCATGATGTTTAGCCGGTACATTTTTGATTTTTCCAGGTTCCGCTTCGACATCTCCCACATACGTTCCGGATTGTTCAGAACTTCCTTGATTTTTGTCGTTAGGGTGACTGGGTCTCCTGGTTGAACTAGATCTTCTCCCGCCAGCAATTCTGGAATTCCTCCGGCGCTGGAGCCGATACAAGGCAGCCCCCTCGCCATTGCTTCAATAACAGCCCGTGGAAGGCCCTCCGTACGGGAGGGGAGAACGAATAGATCCGCCTCATCCAGGTAATGCCGGAGCGTGGCATTGTTTGAAATCTGCCCCGCAAACGTTACTCGATCTTCAATCCCTTCTTTTTCTACTAAGGCCTGTAGCTGCAGTTGAAACTTTCCACTGCCGATCATCATTAGCTGCAAATCCAATCCGTCTCTGACGCAGTTGCCTACTGCATGAATTAGAACGTCTGGGGCTTTATAAAGCTGCGCGAGAGAACCGACAAAAACCAGGCGGAAAGTAGTTTGATCTGATTTTAATCGGCGAGGGGCTTCAACTAGCGCGTCATCGGGGATCTGGACGCCGGAGATAGAAAAACTGCGCCCCGCACATGGATAGCGTTTCTGCAAATAAGCACTAGTAACGTAGGCTACCGCACTTGCCTCAGCGCACTGCTTTTTAAGTCTTCGGGAGAAGAGCAAACGAAAAAAAGGAGAAAGTGGATGCTTAACCACGCCGGGAGCGAAAATGTCGAAAGGATCGCAGACCACTTGTGCTCCATAAGGGAACTCGCGTCGCTTTAAGATGGGCTGCACTAAATTGCCGATCTGGGAGCTGACTCTAAGGAGGTAGGCATGATCGAAAGTTACAGATGCTTTAATGATCTTTAAAAGCTTTGCTCTCTGCTTAAGGTATGCAAACGGTCCCAAGTAATAGGGAAGGGCGGAAAATATGACGTTTTTGCCATCTGCGCGCTGATACTGTTGTGGAACTTCTAAAACTTCCTGCACCCTGGCAAGTACACGCACTTCATCAAAAACATCCAGATACTGCGTCCACACTTTGTACGGGAACTGCGCCGGGGTCCAAATCGCCCCATCCGGCGTGCGGTCGTAGCGCTGTTCGATTGTTACGGTAAGCCTCATGCCGTGTGTTTATACTAAGCGTTTTGCGCCTGCTGCAGGCGTTTTTGAGGCTTGACTATCCAGTCCTCAGCCGTCTTGAGATCTCCTCCGGATGCGAATGCAAGTACAATGCTTGCGATTTTTTCGTTACTTAGGTTATCCAGCTCTTCCTTAAGGTAGCGTGCCCAAGTAAAGGCGCACAGGCTCGGCTGGAGTCGTGAACGTACCATAAACACTTTTTCAAAGCTGGTGTTTAAGCGCTCCTCAAAGCTGGAGTACAGCTCCTCCGTGAGCTTTTCTCCAGGGCGTAAACCCGTGATTTTGATCGGGATATCGCGTCGGCCGTGTATGGCCCGCAGCTTCTCAGCGACCTTGATGATTTTAATCGGTTTGCCCATATCCAGCAGGAAGACTTCGCCGTGAGCCCCTAATGTGCCTGCAACCAGGATTAGGTTAGCTGCCTCCTTGATAGACATAAAATAGCGTTCAACATCTTGGTGTGTAACCGTAATGGGTTTACCCGCTAAAATTTGCTTGTTAAAAAGCGGCAGGACGCTGCCAGCGCTGTTTATAACATTGCCAAAACGCACTACTGCGGTTTCGAGGTGGTGGTCTGGATTGCGCATAAATGTGCCGGCGCTGCCTGGCGAGTTGACTTGCTGCAGCAGCAGTTCGCAAATGCGTTTAGTAGCACCCATGACGTTAGAGGGCGCGACGGCCTTATCAGTCGAGACGAACACAAAGCGTTCAGAACGAACTAATTTGGCGGCTCGCAGCAGTTGCAAAGTGCCCCAGACATTGTTGCGAAACGCTTCATAGGCGTTTTCCTCCAGCAGGGGCACATGCTTGTACGCCGCCGCATGAAAAATGATCTGCGGCTTATGCTTAAGAAAAAGCGCTGCCAGTCGCTTCTCGTCAACGATGTCGGCTAAACAGCAGCTTACGATTGGCTTGGTTATGCCGGGTTTCGTGTGGAGCAGCTCGTCCACCTCTTGCTCGATTGAGTAGAGGTTGTATTCGCATTTATCCAGCAGGGTTACCTCTTTAGGTTCATAGTGCAGCACCTGTCTAACTAGCTCTGAACCGATTGATCCGCCTGCTCCGGTGATTAATATGCGCTTGCCCTGTAGCGCCAGGGCCACTCTTTCCTGGTGACCATGTTCGGTACGGCGCGACAGTAAATCATCCATGGATAACGGCGCTTCTTCTTGGTTCAAGTCCCGACAGAGTAACTCCTCAAAGGATTGAAAGACCTTAAGAGGCACATGAAATTCCGCGCAAACATTTTTTATCTTTTCATTCAGCGTGGGAGTGGTCTGATCCAGCGCCTGTAGCACTAACGCGATCTTTGGGTTTTCCTCCAAGACCCGTCGCAGGTCGGAAACTTTTCCACGAATCGGAACACCATGCACCGAGTCCTTATCGGAGGCGCCGTGATCATCCAAAACAGCTGCAACGTGGTAAGGGCTCTGTCGGCCGGAATTTAAAGCGCTGGTTAGAAAATGCCCTCTAAGACCTCCCCCGATTACCAGGCATTCGTGCCCGAAGTGCTTTCGTAAGCTAGTAGCCAAAAAACGTTCACAGAAAAGTCTTACGCCCAAGCGGGCGCCTGCCGCAAAAATTAGAGAAAGCGCCAATTCAATAAAAATCAGCGAACGCGGGAACCCTGGTAGCTGCAGAAGCATAATTGCACTTCCAAAACCTAAGCTCGAAATGAAATGAGCCTTGAAAATATTCCACGCTTCGTGTGTTGAAGAGTAGCGCCAGTAACCTTGGTTTAAATTGAAGGCCAAATACGCAATAGCACGGCAAATAAGAAGAGCGCCTAGTGGGATCCAAAAACGCTCGGGAGTAAGCCTCCCTTCAATGTCAAAATCAAATCTCAGCAAAAGCGCCACGAACAGCGCTGCTGCGCTGATCGATAAGTTAAGAAACCAGATCCAGATTATTCTGTGATTGAAGAGAGCCTTCTTTATGAAATAAAACACCGACACATTGCTCCGTAAAAGATGATAGAACCAAGTTTGAATACTTATAGCCCAGCCATTTTCGGCATGCAAATTAAAAGGAGCAAGCATTGGTAGGGTGTCGGGTATCCCCTGAGGAGGACCTTTTCCCTCAGCTTTAATGTTAGTGGGTTTTGTGTAATCAATTCCACGCGTAAACAGTTACCGGATCATACAGACAGTGCATGATTTTTTTCATATAAAACGTAGGGTTATACAGTCTGGTACGATTTAATATTGATGTCGCATATACATATCTCGCGCAAAGGATTGGCAATTATGCGTCAGATATACTATGCGTCAGAGGGCCAAGCGCGAGATATGCCTATGTGACAAGGTTTAGGTGAAGCCTCGATTAACCAGGATGGTGTCCGTCATATTGAATGCTGGCTAGTACACTTTTTATATTCGGAGTGTTTGTAATGAAGGTCGCCCTTGTTGCCCCCCATGCTTTGCACGTAAAGGCCTTTTGGCTCTCTTTGGCTAAGGCTCTTATGGAGCGCGGTTTCACTGTGCATCTTTACAGCGCTGGGGGAGAAGAGACTAAAGAGTTGGAGGAGTTAGGGATACTCTGTTACGAGATCCCTTTTAATCGGTTTGTGGCGCCACTTAGTGATTTGCGCATGGCGCTGGCTCTTTATACGGCGTTTCGCCGGGAGCGCTACGACGTAGTCCATAATTTTACAATAAAAGCCAATGTATTCGGCGCACTAGCGGCTCGGGCGGCTGGATGTCCACGCATTATCGATATGGTGTTGGGTCTGGGGTACGCCTTTTCAGGGAGGAAGGGTTGGCGCGGGAGAGCCTTGAGGTTGGTGGCAACCATTTTATACCGCATCGGTTTTGCAGCGTGCTCGAAAGCATGTCTCATTAACAGCGATAACTACGAAGAGGTTCTTAAACTCGGTCTGCTTAGTCCGGATAAAGCCGTTTTAATTAAGAGCGCTACTGGGGTGAATCTGTCTATTTTTTCCATGGAGGCTGTTGACGCTAAAGCTTTAAACGATATTAGAAATGAAATAGATGCGGAGCCCGGTGCGCCGGTTGTATTGATGGCGGGACGTTTGTTCTGGAGCAAGGGCGTGCGTGAATTTTTTGAAGCTGCCAAAGCGCTCGCGCCCGATTATCCGCAAGCACGGTTTCTTTTGGTGGGGCCGGCTGAGGCCGAAAGTCCAGAAGCTGTGCCTCAGGCTTATCTGCGCCAGCAGCTCGATACGCAAATACGTTGGTTGGGATTTCGCACGGACATGCGGGAGCTTATGGCGTTGGCGGATATCTTTGTATTGCCGTCTTATTACGGTGAGGGGTTGCCACAGGTGCTGCAGGAAGCAGTGGCTTTAGGAAAGCCAGTTGTTACAACAGATAATGTTGGTTGCCGTGAGGCGGTTCAGCATAACCAAAATGGATTCTTAATCCCTGTGCGAGACAGCCGCGCTTTGACTGAGGCCATAAGAAAGCTTCTTGAGCAGCCTGATCTGTGCGCGCGTTTTGGCGTTCAATCCCGTTTGCTGGCTGAACGTGATTTCGACAGTGCTAAGCTGACGCAACGAATCCTGACCGAGCTTTATGGATTGTAAGGGGTAGTTGGTGTCCAGTAACCGCTTACGCGTGGCATTGTTCATGTAATTGATCATGCAATTTTGTTTTCAGCTTGGGCGGTAACGCGCGCGAAGTTAATTTTACTTTCATTTCACTTTCTCTAGAGAAAGTAATATTTGTGTGAACGGTTACCTTGTTTGTTTCTTACGTTTGTGGGGTGGGGTAGCGTAAGACGGGTGGTCTGACCCCACAAACAGCTGCTCAGCCATGCTCACGCCGGGAGGCATAATGTCATCGGCTCGTATGATTTTTTTTATGGTCCACCAGATTATGAGCAGGTCAAAAGCGCAAGAGATGTGGTCTACGTAAAAAACATCATAGCGAAACTTGCGCTTCCAGCTCAGGCCGCAACGACCCTTGACTTGTGCTAGACCGGAAATGCCAGGGC
>JAAYZI010000032.1 GCA_012514925.1 Deltaproteobacteria bacterium
ATAAAGAGCGCCGCCGCCAGTAGAAGAAAGATGCCTGCGCTAAATTCAGTGTATCTTTTCATGTCAGTGTTATTTCTCCCCGCCAGTTCCCACTTATAAAGTCTATGACATCTTGGTTCTGGGCTGCAATCTGTTTTGCCGGGCCGTCAGCTACGACCGTGCCGGCGTGAATCAAGAGCCAGCGCTGAGAGATGCGCCCGGCGCTTTGGATATCATGGGTTACGGCGACAGAAGTAATGCTGTACTGGTTTTGCAGTTTCACGATTAGTTCGTCAATCAATCTAATCGCGGTAGGATCGAGACCGGTTGTGGGCTCATCAAAAAGCATGATCTCGGGGGAACTAGCCAGCGCCCGAGCCAGCCCTACCCGCTTTTTTTGCCCCCCAGAGAGTTCTGATGGGAGTTTCTTTTCAATGCCAGGTAGGCCGATCACTTCCAGGCGTTCGGCTACAATCTGTCGGATCTGGTCTTCAGACTTAAGGCCTCTTTCTCTGAGTGGGTAAGCGATATTTTCGTACACTGTCAGCGAGTCAAAAAGAGCGGCACCTTGAAAAACCATGCCGATATGGGCGCGCACTGCGCAAAGCTCCTCCTCCTCTAGATTGCTCAGGTCTTCTCCTCTTACTAGTACGCGGCCGCTGGTGGGGCGTAGTAGCCCGGCAATCATCTTGAGGATCAGGGTTTTCCCAACGCCACTAGGTCCCAGCAAGGTTACGTTCTCTCCGGGGAAAATCCGAAAGTTAAGGTCGTGGTGCACTTGCAGAGATCCAAAACGGATGCCCACTCCTTCAAATTCGATTATCGGCTTCTCTGCTGTCATAGATTAGGAGAGCAAGATTAAAACCTTAGTTACAAAAAAATCCGAGATGAAAACGGCGATAGATCCGCTTACCACCGCGGCAGTGGTACTGCGTCCAACTCCTGCAGTGCCGCCTTTTGTGACCAGCCCGTGGTAACAGGCGATTGAGACCACTAAGAACCCGAAGACGGCGCTCTTAATTAGGGCGTCTATCAGATCACGCACCATAATCGTGTAGTAGAGCGCGCGCTGATACGTGAAAGCGCTCTGATTTAGTTCGTATACTGCTACTAACTGCCCTCCGAAGATGCCGATCAGGGTGCAAAACACTACTAGTGCCGGAACCGCCAGCATCGCCGCTGCAATACGCGGGGTCACCAGTTTACTGATGGGGTTGGCACCCAAAGCGCGGATGGCGTCCACCTGCTCGGTTACCACCATTGAACCGATCTCGGCCGAGATGCCGGCACCCACTCGTCCACATAGCATTAAGGCCGTAAGCACCGGGCCCAATTCGCGCACCAGCGATAAGCCGACTATGTTTCCAACGTAATTCTTGGCCCCAAACCGTTGCAAACCGTAGGCGGTCTGTAACGCCAGCACCATGCCGGTGAAGGTAGCGGTGAGCAACACTACCGGAAGAGAATCTCTACCGATCTTTATGACCTGTCGGCAAAGCTCGCCCCTATTTACGCCGCGGGTGGTGATGTCCTTAAACACCTCTCCCACCAATAAAGCATAAGCCCCCAGCGATCTGATTTTATCTTGTAACACCGGCTCCCTCCTTGGGTAGAATTGAGCCTAAGTATGTTTCAAAACTAGCCAGCTCTGAAGTCTTAATACCGAGTGAATCTTGATTAGCGTCGTTTCTCCATAGGATGTAATCTTGCACGCAGCGACCGTCTTTCCGTGTGTAACTTACGAGGTCCAGGCCGTGGCCTTCCAGTGCGGCAGTGATCCTGGTGCGCACTAAGCTCGTGCCAGAGATATCGATGTTAGTACGCTCTAAAATTTTAATTTTCTCCAACCCTACCAGGAGCTGCCGCGCTGCGCTGGCTGTGGAACTACGTTTATTAAATGAGCAGTCTTGTATAGCGGCAAAAAAGAAGGGGTTGGGCGCGTCCCCATCTTGGCGGTAAATAGTTGAACCGGGGACGCTTGGGGAAAAGCTAAAAGCGGGGCCAGGTTTAAGCCCTGTCAGAAGCCGAGCGGAAGGAGTAAAAGAGGAGCATGCGCCTAGTAGCAAGAGTATGCCTGTACAGACCCAAAACTTTGCAGCATAATTGATCGGCATATCTTTCCGCATTGCGCTACAACATGGCCAAAGATGGCCGTAAACAAAATGACCGTAATGCACAAGACGGCCACAAAAAACAAGACAACTATAAAAAGGGCGACTATAAAAAACGATGACTATAAAAAAACGGCTATAAAAAAAACGACTATAAAAAAATGGAGGGCGCATTCGCGACAAGCAGCGTAGGCGACCATGATTAATTTTAGTAATGTACATAAAATATACCCACCTGACCAGCCGGCCTTGGTCTCTGTGGATTTAAAGGTGCGTGAGCGGGATTTTGTCTTTGTGGCTGGAGCCTCAGGAGCTGGTAAGAGCACCCTGTTAAAGCTTATGTTCGGTGCGGAACGCGCCACACGTGGTGAGGTGTTGGTGGTGGGGCGTAACTTGTCGGAGGTAGGCGCTCAAGGAATCGCCTATTTGCGACGTGAGATTGGCATTATTTTCCAAGATTACAAGCTGCTGACGCGGCGCAGTGTGATTGATAACGTGGCCTTCGGTTTAGAGGTTTTGGGGGTCAAGAAAAAACCGCGTTATGACTTGGCCATGCAGCTTTTGGAGGTGCTTGGTTTGGCGGACCGGGCACATAGTTTACCTCCAACCCTTTCCGGTGGAGAGCAGCAGCGGGTCGCGATCGCCCGCGCGTTGATCCATAAACCCCGGCTTATCTTGGCCGACGAACCTACCGGTAATCTCGATCCTGATATGACCAAGGTTGTTTTTGATCTGTTGCTTGAGGCCAATGCCGCTGGGGTGACGGTGTTGGTGGCCACTCACAATCTGGCAGTTATTGAGGAGCTTAATCTGCGTACGATCGTGCTAGATAACGGGAAAATTATCGGTAATTTTCAGAGTCCGCGGGCTTTAGGGTAAGGGCAGTCATGAGAGACGGCGGCAAAAAGGTGGGTGGCGCTTACGGCCTGGATAACCTTTGGAAGGGTGATGTCGATCTGCAGTATTTTTCCAAGTGGGGAGTGGCGTGGCAGCTAACACAGCAGGCTTTCCGTAGCTTGTGCGCCTCTCCCTTTACCTCCATTTTGGCGTTGCTTACGATCACGGTGGTGATGCTGTTGGTGGGAGCTTTATTACTGGTGTCGCAGCATACATACGGCCTGATGGCAGATGCCGGCCGCGGACTCACGATTAGCGTTTACCTTAAAGATGCCGCCGCAGAGAGCGAGGTGGCTGGATTAAAACAGGCCATTCAGGCAGCGCCGCAGGTGGCAGAGGTGCGCTATATTAGTAAAGATGAGGCGTTGAAATCTTTTCATAAGAGCTTGGGTGAGCAAGCTGGGTTGTTGGAGGGTTTAGAAACTGACAATCCGCTTCCTGCTTCAGTTGAAGTCACGCTGGGACAGGAACGGTTGGACCAAGAGGGGTTTGAGCAGTTTGCCGCAAGCTTCCGGGAGAATCCTGCTGTAGAAAGCATCCAGTACGACAGAGGCTTGGTGGGGCAAGCAGCGGCCCTTTTCCATTTTTTTGGCTCAGTCGGTTTAGGCGCGGCCGCGCTACTACTACTGCTGGCAGCCTTTATTATTACCAACACAATTCGGCTGATGCTCTACGCCAGGCGTCATGAAATTGTAATTATGCGCATGGTGGGAGCCACCGCCGGATTTGTAATAGCGCCCTGTTTGATTGAAGGGTGCGCGCTCGGTCTCTTGGGCGCAGTGGCAGGACTTGTCGTTCTTTATTTTCTGTTTTTATTGCTGACCGGTTTGCTGGCGCAGTTGGAGTTGGTTAGAGCGATTTTACCCCAACTTACATTTTTGCCCTGGTACTACGTTTTTTTGGTTATTTTAATGGGTGTGGCCGTGGGTGCGGCCGGAAGTTTCATGGCAGTGAGGCGTTTGGCGGATGAGTAGAGGGCGTCTTTTTAGAAGGACTGCCTGGATTGGGGTGCAGAGTGCAATCCTGACGGGCGCACTGCTATTTTGCCAGCTTGAAAGCGTCGCGGCGGAGGACTTAGAAAGCCGGGTTGCCGCGATTAACGCTGAGGTTGAGAAGGAGAGCCGTGAGCTTAAAGAAATTTCCACTAAATTGACCAGCCTGAAGTCTACGGAGAGAGGCTACAAATCGCGGGTCGAAAAAGTTAAAACCCAGATCTCTATGATCGAATCGGAGCTTAGATCTTTAAAGCAGGAAAGGGCCGCTTTGGAGGAATCTTTGCTTCGGCAAGAAGGTCAAATTAAAGCAGTTAGAGCGGCTGCGCTTAGGCGCATAAGGGCGCTTTACACTCAGAGGACGGCCTCGATTTTAGAGCGGCTTTTGCTCGGAAAGGGGGGATCAGAGCTTAGCCGTAGCGCGTACTATCTGGCTAAAGTAAAGGAGTATGATCGGCGTTTGATGGAGGAAATTTCAAGGTTGTCGGCCGCTATGGATCAAGAGAAAGCGCGTCTGGACGTGGTCTTGAGCGAGCAGAAGGCTTTAAAACATGATCTCTTTGAGGAAGAGCGGCAGCTTGGGGAACTTATCTCGAAGCAACGGCCTCTTATGATGCAACTTCAGACGGCAGCCAAGCAAAAGGAGCAGACTTTAGCTTTTCTTAAACTTCAGGCTGGCGCATTGGAAAAGGTGTTGGCTTCGTTGACGAGCGGGAAAACGGATAAACCCATCAACGCCGTCTCTGATGAGCAGAGCCGGGCGGTAACTAGAGAGCCCGAAACTTCCCCCAAAGTTCAGCCGAGCGCGGTTGGTTTGGCAGGGGATCTGGTTTTTCCAGTGCGTGGCAAAGTAATCAAGAATTTTGGTAAGTACCGGGTGGATGAGTTTGCAGATTATGTGTTCAGTAAGGGGGTTGAAATCTCGACGCCGCAAGACAGTGAAGTCAGAGTGGTTGCGGGCGGACAAGCTATGTATGTGGGGCGCATGCCTGGTTACGGTTTAATTGTGATTGTAGATCACGGCCGACGTGAATATAGCCTCTACGGTTGCTTGGGAGAGGTTTTGGTGGCGGTGGGTGACGCCTTAGAATCTGGTGCGGTAGTCGCTAAAACGGGTGCCCCCGATAAGCATGGGCGCAGTTTTTATTTTGAAATAAGAAAAAACGGCGCGCCAGTAGATCCACAAAGCTACTTTACGCGCCCACTTGCTCAACTAGCCGGATAGAATCAAAGTGGCGGTTTTTTTTCTAGATAGTATTTGGTAACCGCTTACGTGGGGAATTGATCACACAATTTTTGTTTTCAACCTGGGCGGTGGCGCGGAGTTAAATTTACTTTCATTTCACTTTCTCCAGAGAAAGTAATATTCATGCAAACGGATACGGTACCGCTTACGTGGGGAATTGATCACACAATTTTTGTTTTCAACCTGGGCGGTGGTGCGACGGCGCGCCAGTAGATCCACAAAGCTACTTTACGCGCCCACTTGCTC
>JAAYZI010000357.1 GCA_012514925.1 Deltaproteobacteria bacterium
TTAGCAGAGCCTTTCTGGTGATGGCTGGCGGTGACTGGCAGTGGCGCGGAGTTAAATTCACTTTCTCCAGAGAAAGTAATATTCACGTGAACGGTTACCCACCTTACATTTTATATAAAGAAATCATACACTGTCAGTGTGACCAAATTCTAACTAACACAACTAAGAAGATGAACTCTTTTAACGCCGCTCAAATTACCGATCTGACTTTACCTCTTAAACTTCTTCCTACAGTGCAACATTTTGCGTGGGGTATGCACGGTGAATGCTACGTGAAACGCTTAGCAGGCTCATCAGCTGGCCCGGCACCTTTTGCTGAGCTGTGGATTGGGTCCCATCCAGCCAGTCCCTCGCAGGTGGTTTTTGATGCAAGTACGGTCCCGTTGAATCAGGTGATCTCCCTCTTTCCTGGAGCGGTGCTTGGAGCTTCCGCCTTGTCGCGTTTTGACGCCGAGCTGCCCTTTCTTTTTAAAGTCCTCTCGGTAGCAGAGCCTCTCTCAATTCAAGCTCATCCCAATGCAGAATTGGCTAGCAGGCTGCATTTTCGGGACCCCAAGCATTATCCAGACAAACACCATAAACCCGAACTCAGCGTGGCTTTAAGCGAATTTGAACTACTTTGCGGAATCCGCCCCGTTTCAGAGATAAATACAGCCGTTGCTGCCGTGCCCGAACTGGCGGCATTGATCGGCCCTCTCTCAGGACAATCTATTCGCCAAGATCAGATCTGCGAGATTTTTGACTCAGTGCTCAACTCTCCTCAGGGCAAAATCCAGGAAGAATCCAAAACACTGTACAAGCGGCTAAAAAGCAAAGCGCAGCTTAGTGCAGAAGAGAGCTGGATTCTCCGCCTGGAGCGAACTTACCCAAATGGAGACCCTGGTCTATTCTGTTTTTTTCTTATGAACCTGATGAAACTTGCGCCGCAGCAAGCCATATATTTGGCACCCCATACGCCACACGCCTATCTCAGAGGGGAGCTGTTAGAGTGTATGGCCAGCTCAGATAATGTGGTACGGGCAGGTCTCACACCGAAGTTTAGAGACGTGGAAACTTTGCTGGAGATGATCCGGTCTGGCGGTCATAAACCGATACTGGTAGAGCCTGAAATATCTCAGCACAATGGGGTGTGGATTAGAAATTATCCTACCCCGGCCCTTGAATTTGCACTCTGTGAGTACCAGGGTAGCTCCAATCAGATTGTTTTAAATGGGCGAGATCTGGTGCAGATGATATTTATGCTGGAAGGGACAGGAGATCTCTCAAGCGGGTCGTTTTCAGCAACACTCTCGGAGGGAGATGCCTACTTGCTCCCGGCAGCCGCACCGAGTTGCCATCTGAAGCTTGATGACGCCAGGCTTATCTCAGTTCTACCCCACCATATATGATTGAGTAGAGTCTAAGGGATTATAATAACCTGTCCGGGTTTAATGGAGGTGCTTCGCAGAGCATTAGATTTTTTCAGGGTCTCAAGCTTAACTCCAAATTTGCGACTAATCGACCAAAGTGAATCGCCTTTAGCCACACGGTATTGTCGGACCTTGCTCCTCCTTTCACCTGTAGAAGCTTTCTGCTGCGGTAGAATCCTGCCAACAGCAGCTTTTGGTTCAGACGGGGTGTACCTTCCCCCCAATTGCTTGACAGCCAATCTCTGGCCGGGTTTTACAAGGGTAGACTTTAACCCGTTTAGTTTCATCAAGGTGCCTACTGAAATCTCATGCCTTCTGGCGATTGCAGAGAGCGTATCGCCCTGACGCACCTGATAAATAGTTCCTCCATATACGGAGCTTGCGCTGGGCCCCACCGGCTCTGGGATACGCAATCGATTTAATCTAGCAGCGTAAGCCCTCGGCAGTTTAAGGTTATAGCCCTTGGGGATCTTAAAGCGCCCACTCCAAATAGCTGAAGATAGAGCGTGGTTTAGATCTTGTAAAACTGGTTTATCCACCTGCAACTGTTTGCAGAGATACTCAACTCCAGTGGCGTGTGGAAGAGTTGCTTCCACTATATCCACAGGGGGATCCAGCTTTAAGCCGGGGAAATAAAACTGATAATGATCGTAAACTTCAAGCGCAGCAAGCAGCTCCGGATAAAAATTGCTCGAAGCAAAACCAAACACCTGTTTTTCCTCGATTAGCCTCGTAATGTCGTCGGTACCGGCGTCACGCACTTTTTTGCGCACTCCCCCCACTCCGTGGTTATAGGAAGTGATCGCCAGAGGCCAGGACCCTAAGGAACGATAAGCGGATCTTAGGTACCGTGCCGCTGCCCGAGTGGATTCTACTACGTCACGCCGTTCGTCCACCAAGTAATTTATGGTAAGATACTCTTTGCCGGTACGGGGCATGAACTGCCATAAGCCCACCGCTCCGGCTGAACTTTTGATGTAGTAATCAAACGATGATTCTATAAAGGGTAACCGTGTAAGCTCAATCGGCAGATGCTCGGCGCGGAAAATGTCCTCCATTAAATGGATATAACGTCCGGAGCGTTTAAGCGCTACCATCCACTTTTCCTTTATGCCGGTCTGAGTGCGGAGCAGATCTTCAACCAAGACCCGGCGGTACTTTCCGGGGCCTCCTGGCACACTTCGCATCACGGTCTCTACTCGTCCTTGCAGGGCTGTTGTCGGCCGTTGCCCCGAGGCTAAATCCTTAAAGGCCGCGTTAAGATCCTCCAGGTAGTGCTTGATCACCTTCTTGCTGTACACATCCAAGGCTACTGGATTAAGCCGTTGCGCTTCTTTTGAAAAATCGAATATTTCAAATATTAGCCACGGGTAAAGGCGATGATGCACTACGACTTGATGTTTGCCGTACTTGGTAAAAACATCGATCCAAAAATCAACCCGTCTTCGAAGCGAGTCAGGCACATAAAATTCATGCGAGCGTACGAGACCTCTCGTTACTGGCACGGCTTCTGCCGCAGGCGTCCAGCCCTGCACAAACAAACATAAAAAGAAGCATACACCTAACCCAACTTTCTTCATTTGTCGCCGGAATAAAGCTCTTTCACCACACGTGCCTCCAAATAAAAAGCTCGATCCCTGGAAACCGTGCGGTTTTGCAGAATTGCAAAGGCCAACTTTCGTTTGTCTACATCAAATAAGTACCCGCTTAAAGCGCTTACTCCATCTAATGTGCCCGTTTTGCCGCGTAGGCGCAAGCCTAAAGCGCCTAAGTCCCTCTTTCTCAAGGTTCCATTTCTGCCAGCCACTGAAAGTGATTTCTCAAATTCAGGCTGGATATTTTTGTCTCGGTGCACTTCAAACAAAATTCGCGTTACAATTCGCGCCGAGAGCCGGTTTTCTCGACTGAGCCCCGACCCGTCCGCCACGTAAAACTCCGTAGGGTCAAACCCTGATCTTTTCAGATAGTCTGCCATACGAGCTAATCCGAGACGGTGATCAGCCGTGCCCTTGCTCGATGTTCCCAGAACAGTCGTAATCTGTTCGGCTGTGAAGTTATTGCTGTAGTGATTAAGATCTTCCAAGATTAAGCTTAGAGCCTTTGATTTATGAGTCCACAACCGTTTTGCTCCAGGCGGTAACGTCGCAAATACTGCTTTGTCGGGAACAATAACTCCCAAGGATTTTAACAACTGCCTCAAAACCTCTCCAAAGTAGTGTTGTGGATCAGGCACAGAGCGATAGATTACTTGACATCCTTTAGCGGCACCGATGGAGCCACTTAGTCTGTAACTTGGTGGCATTTGAAGCGCTGCTTCATCAATCTGAAAAGCCAAACTGTTTCCCTTAACAGTGGCGATTCTTCCGCTTAGAACCACACCGGCTTCAGGCGGATCGACTACCGTCCGTGCGTTCTTGCCCGGCACGGTTGGACAGACTTCAAATCCGAAAGAGTTGAAATTGAGAGCCAGTGCCGAAGTTCCACTTTGGTATGCCCGCACACCCCGCCTCGAGATGGTATCAGTAAAACGTGATCCATCCAGCACCAAGCGGCCAATCCGGTTGACGCCCCGCTGCTTAATTGCCCGCGCAATTAACCACAGCTTCTCGGTTGTCAGGTCGGGGTCTCCTCCTCCTTGCACGTATAGGTTTGAGGCGAAGCCGTCGCGGATCACATCATAAAAGACTCTGGTTTCAAATCGGAAGTCTGGTCCTAACTCTTTAAGAGCAACGGTAGTGGTTAAAACTTTCATGACACTGGCCGGTATTAACGGTGTTTCGGCGTTATAGCCGTAAATCTGCCGACCGGAATCTATATCTATGACTGCCACGCCCAGCGCAGCTCCTTGTTGGGAGCGCAAAATGTTTTCTAAACGGGACGATATGTCGGCCCGGGCTGTTTGGAAAGCGCCTGTCAGTAACAGCGTGAGAAATACATATCGGCTATAGTGGAGGAATTTTGTTAATCTCAATTAAACCTCGCGGGTAATCACTTAGAGGTGCAGCGGCAGTTGTCAAGTTCTTCAGTGCTCAGGGTTGTGGTTTCTTCCTCAGCGATCCCTATAAATTCTTGCAACTTATCTGGCACCAAAGATTCTTCGTAAATCGCTTGCTCGGGGCACTCGCCCTCACAGGCACCACAGCTGATACATTCGTCTGGATTGATCATGAGCATGCCAACTTGGGGATCACCGTCTTTTCCGTCGCTTGGAACGTCGAACATGTCATTGTACTTCACTTTGCGGATGTCGTAGAAGCAATCTACAGGGCAAACTTCAACGCAGTTCCGATTCTTTGCTCCCAAACAAGCCTTGGTTACAACGTAAGCCATATAGGTCCTTGCGTAGTAGGGCTGATTAGACTGTGGCAGTTTATAATATGAAGTGAGATGCAGAAAGGAAGCAATTGGACGGAGGGGGAAAAAAAGGGCGACTGAGCTTATCTCATGTCGCCCCCAACTCGCAGAAAGGATGGTGTCATGCCTAATGATGTATTAATCGCCAGAAAAAGGGATTTGTTTAGATTTTGGCGCTTATTTTTTTAAAATATTTCGCTTTTAATACGGCTAGATAGCCTTTATTTTTTGCAAGTCCGGCTTTTTTGGCTGGATAAAGCCCCAAAATGTGCTCAGTTGATGGTTCGACAGCGTAGAAGGTTCTCTGATATACTGGTAGTCTTGGGATACGGCCCGATAGCCAAGAGGCTAAGGCAACGGTTTGCAAAACCGTCATTCGTCGGTTCGACTCCGACTCGGGCCTCCAAATTCTCTCACCCACACTCTCTCACATTAGCTCTCTGCTGTTGCCCGAAAAGTAGGGCCGAGGCATTACAATAATACCACAGGGTCGTACTTACTTTCTCCGGAGAAAGTAAGTACAGATGCTACGCCGCTTCTTTGCTGTAAGCGTTCGCGTACGGAATTGGTTATACAAAATCCACTTTTTCCCCATGATAATCGCACTGGTAACACAGTGTAATCAGCTAACTTAATATTCATGTGAACGGATACCAAAATCCACTGAACGCTTACATATCTACAAGCGCGGGTCTACTGGTTCGCTCTCTAGCGCCAACACGCCAAAAACGCACTCGTGCACTCTTCTTAGTGGCTCACGGGCAACAAACCGTTGTAAGGATTCAATGCCAAGGGCAAATTCTCGTAGGGCAAGCGAGCGTTTTGACGACAGGCCCCTTGCTCTAAGACGCTGTAAGTTTTCTAGCGCCGTATATTCCGGCCCGTAAATAATCCGCAGGTACTCCCGACCACGGCATTTTACTGCTGGCTGTATTAACCCTTTCTTTGTTTGAACGATAAACTGCAAGGGCTTGATAACCATGCCTTCGCCACCACTACCAGTAAGCTCAAGCCACCAATCTACAGCCTTCTGAATATTAGTCTCATCTTGAAGATTAACCGGCAACCACGGGGTCTTTAACAAGAGTTTGCTGTCAAAATTACAGAACTCGGCAATCTCATCCATATGCCACTGATGAGTCTTATCTGAGTGGACAGCACTCTCGGTGGCCAAGATATGGAAAGGGGCAAGTTTCAGGTCATCCAACGAATTCACGCTCCAGCAATAACTTTGGTAACTTTTAATAAAGTCGGTAACCATTGCTTGTCTGGATTTGACTTTATTAAGCAACGTCACCAGCTCAGAATTACGGGAAGCTCCAAGGGCCAACGTCTTTGCAGCGGATTCTAATGAAGCAAGACCAGATGAGCCAACTGCAGCATACTGGCTTCTAAGCAGCTCTTGGGCTTTGAACGACCACGGCATTAGCTCACAATCGAGACAAACCCACTCTGTACCAAACCGAGTCCAAAAATCTGCTTGCGTAAGTGCCGAGTGAACACGGGCCAAAAGTCCTGCTTCAAGCTCCGGTGCATCAAGAAATTTTCGGCCTGTTCGGGTATAGCAAATTCCAATGGTCCCATCGTTTACTCCAAATCGTTCGCGGGCGGCATCAGCGCTTCGGCATACAATCACAACAGCACGGGAACCCATGTGCTTTTGTTCGCAGATAATTTCGTACACGCCTGCAGATGAAAAATACTCGAATGCTTCTCGTGGATGCTCAAGAAA
>JAAYZI010000358.1 GCA_012514925.1 Deltaproteobacteria bacterium
ACATAGCCTTAGAGAACTCTAAAATGCGCCGAGCGACGGCCTCTTGGCCGCTCAGCTGTTCAAAAAGCAGCGCCTCAAGCCGCTTGTCTAAACCGAAACCTTGTGAAATGCCAAATACAACCGCTGCGATAGGCACAATCGAAAGCAGCGAAAAGAAAGTAAGCGATGAAGCTCTAATTGAGCAGCGATTGTTTAAAAAACCGCGGATAGAGAGGCTTAAAACACGTACGATCCAAAGCGCCAGCCTCTTTAACCACGGCATCCGCTTTATATCAAACCGCCAAATATCATAGAGGAGAAACGATCTGACCCGCTCGAACATAGCGCAACTGTAGCAGAAGCAACAGGATGGCGCAGCCCGTATCTGCTTAAACTTTATACCTTGCCAGGGCTAGGCTAAACCCTTATCTTTCTAAAGTATCTTCCACTTTGTTAACTTGCCTCCTCAAAAACGCAGGGACGCGTCGGGGGAACGGTTTATGAATAGGTTTGCCACAATCTTAAACGCATGGATCTTGCTAAGCGCGCTCTGTGTGGCGCCACCTCCAACTGCCACAGCCGAGCCGCCGGTAGCGGTTGACGAGGATGCGGTGAAAGCATTGGAAGCGGCGCTTGAAGAGGCCGGTGTGATGCAGCAGCTCCCACAACAAGAGGTAAATGACCTAAAGGCTAAAGACGCAGAAACTGCCGAGGTGCCACCTTCCACTGCACCGTCGCCAACCCCCATGCTCCAAACTGACGAAGCGCCGAAGTCTAAGCCTGAAACGCCAAGCGCCGTCCCCAGCAGTAAACCGATCTGGTACATCGAATTATCGACACATACTGATCGCCTGGATGCAGAAGTAGAAGCCTCTGCCTTTAATTACCGCCGCTTGGGTGAAGAAGCGCCATTGGTCCGTCTAAATCCTGCAGAGAGCTTCAGCGTCTTGGTTGGTCCCTTTGAAAAACGCGCTATGGCGGATCAAAAGCTCTCGGTCTTAGAGTTGGATTCACTGGCAGGTGATAATCCACGTATAGTTGATCTTAATCATTTTGAGTAAGTAGAGCATGCCGGAAACATTCATCCCAATAGCAGCCGCCGATGATGCGCTACAGCTACACCGGCTGAGGCAAATCCTTGAGAGCAGCGGCATGCCGGTGATGGTTGAGTACTTACGCGCAGCGATTAAAGGCGCTCCGGCCTACAAAATACTTATCCCTGCCCACACCCATCAGCGCGCTCTATGCATTCTGGGAGATAAGGCCAACCACGTGCCTGTAACTTGTCTTAGTCACTACTCACATTAAGTCATGCCAGACTGTATGATTAAATCCTGACTAGTACATATAAATTCCATAGCAGTCAGAATCTCCAAAATCCACTTGATTCGCCGGACAACTGGGATGTTCCCACTTCTGTGGCTTTTGTGCTATATTCGCAGAGGCTTAAGCGCATCCATTCCTGCCTTAATTTTTATCAAAGGAGGTCCGGTTCAGCGCAGCCTTAACTCACATTAATCAATTGGAGCTATGAAAAGATATGGGAATTAAAGTTGGAATCAACGGGTTCGGTAGAATCGGCAGGTTAGTGTTTCGTGCTGCGGCGACTAACCCAAATATTGAAGTAGTGGGAATTAACGACCCCTTCATCGACCTCGAATATATGGTCTACATGCTTAAGTACGATACCGTGCACGGCCGCTTTAAGGGCGAAGTTCATGTGGCCGACGGCAAACTTGTGGTTAACGGCAAGCCCATCAATTGCTATACCGCGATGAAGCCGGAAGAGATCCCGTGGGGAGAGTGCGGAGTGGAATACGTGGTGGAATCGACCGGGGTGTTTACAGATACCGAGAAAGCCTCGGCTCACATCAAGGCCGGAGCAAAGAAGGTCGTAATTTCTGCTCCTTCCAAAGATGCTCCGATGTTCGTTATGGGCGTAAACCACAATACCTACAAAGCAGATATGAACATAGTTTCAAATGCTTCTTGCACCACCAACTGTTTGGCACCGATGGCCAAGGTCGTGCATGACAACTGGGGTATTCTCGAAGGATTGATGACCACCGTACATGCCACAACCGCCACGCAAAAGACGGTGGATGGTCCCTCCAAGAAAGACTGGCGCGGTGGGCGTGCTGCGGCAGGGAACATTATTCCATCCAGCACCGGCGCGGCTAAAGCGGTCGGTAAGGTCATTCCGGATCTAAATGGCAAACTCACGGGGATGGCGTTTAGGGTCCCTACCCTTAACGTTTCAGTGGTAGACCTCACGTGTCGCCTGGCTAAAGGGGCTAAGTACGACGAGATCAAAGCCGCCATGAAAGCCGCCTCACAGGGAGCCATGAAGGGCATCTTGGGCTACACTGAAGACGATGTTGTCTCCAGCGACTTTATCGGAGAAACTTGCACCTCCGTTTTCGACTCAAAGGCCGGCATTGCGCTTAACGACAACTTCGTAAAGTTGGTGGGCTGGTACGATAACGAGTGGGGTTACTCCTGCAAGGTCCTCGATCTAATAAGCCATATGGCGACGGTCAAGTAAGGATCAATCCGACCCGCCCCTTTATTGGTAAGATTAGGACGGAGTCTTAGTCAGGCCGAATGGAGGCGGGTTCTATAATCTCAGCCAACTCGCGGCGGGCGGCTTCCCACTGGTCGGGGTCAACCGGCCAGCTTATCTCGCCAAACACCCAGGTTGGATCGTTTGGGTCGGTTGCTCCGTACTCCCAAAGCGCCTTGGGCAGGATACGTTGCAAAATCGTCGCTACCTTAGACGGCGCAATTTTTTGGGCTAACGCCAGGTAATCGACATCCTGAATGCCACGCCGCCAATGCTTTAGTCTCAAGCTGGCAATAGGACCGTCCAACTCGTAAGACTCCTCCGGAAAAACTTTGTCAGTGCCTGGATAAAAAAGCACTCCATCACCGTTAGTGTAGTTAGATCCAGTCTCTCCGATTATGTAATCCCTGCCGCTTAACCCTCCAAAGGTATGCGCATCTTTAAAAACGTTGCTCTCACCCGTGCCACCCTGAAAGTTGTTGTAATACGTTGATTCCCAATAAAACCACCGCTGGATGTTCTTCTTATATTGGCCCCAGGCCAACTGCCGTAACGCCACGCCA
>JAAYZI010000359.1 GCA_012514925.1 Deltaproteobacteria bacterium
AGAAATAAGGCTTGATTTTCAGCCGAATTTTAATGGAAAAAAAGAAGCCGATACCTTTGAATCTGAGCCCAGCCAAATACAGTACCCCCCTCAACAGACCGACGACGTAGATGAACCCGTTCAAGTAGAAGAAGTTCCAGTTTCCAGCGACGGCAACGTTGCCGCAGGAATTGATGCCGCGGCAGAGGGTATGTTCTCAGCGCGTACAGGCTCGGTGGTGCCGAACCAGCAGTTCTCAAGGGATTACAAGGTAGATGAAGTCGGGCTTACAAAAGTAGGCACTCCCGAAGAGCTTATGCTGAAGCTTTCAGATGTAGGCTATCAGTGTTTGCCCTTTAACGCCGCACAGATGGCGCTTTTGCTTAATGCACCCACCGACAGCGTGCGCGCGATCTTGTTGGAAGGACCGTCTGGTTGCGGTAAGAGCTTTATGGCCAAGTGCTTGGCTAAAATAACCGGCGCAGAGTTGATGTGCTTGACCTGCTACCCCGGTATGGAACTCAAAAACTTGATCGAATACCCATCCACCCTGGCGATGGCGAACGCTATGACAGGTAAGGACGGTGGCAGCGGCGATGAGTTGATGAGCCTCGGAATTATTTCTAGGGCTTTCCTAAAATCGCAAGACCATCCAGTTATCTTTTTGATCGACGAATTGGATAAGGTTGAAACAGGGATTGATACGTTTTTCTTAGGCCCGATTCAGGATGGGCGTATTTGGCTGGAGTCACGGCCTCCAATTGACGCTAATTTAGATAATTTGCTTCTGATTTTCACCAAGAACTACGAGCGGCGTATCAATGACGCGCTGCTGCGGCGCTTGCATCCTGTGGCTATGACATATCTGAACTCGGAGTTGGAGCGCAAAGTCTTAAAGCCGCATACGTTGCCGCAGTTAGTCGACAATCTCTCTGGATTGGCGGATACCATGCGTTACAGTGATGCCTCTTATAAGTTTGAGCGACCGCCTGCTCCGGAAGAACTGTTGCGCGTGGCGCGCTACGTGCAGCAGATGTTGGAGTGGGATATTGTTGACTATGCTTTTCTAGGGCGAAACGTTTGGTACATGTTGGCCAAGGGCGAGTCTGACCGTTTCGTGCTGGAACTGATGCTGCGCTATCACCCTGATTATTACGACTCTCTCCACCCGAATGGGCGTTTGCTTTCGATTGAGCAGGTGTACGCCAAATTAGGCAGGGTGGTGCTAAAAGGGATTGTCGCCGATCCGGATGATGAACGGCGAGAATCGGTGCGGCATGTAAGACAGGTTGGATTGGTGAATGTGGGCACGCCTGCGGATCTGGTCAAAAAACTTGGAGAGGTTAAGTACCAGTGTTTGCCATTTGTGGCCACTCAGGTCAGTTTAATTCTTAATACGCCCTGTGACAGGGTGAGGGCGATGTTGTTGGAGGGGCCTTCAGGCTGCGGCAAGAGTTATCTTGCCAAGTCGTTGGCCAAAATTTGTGGCGCAGATTTTTTGTGCTTAAGTTGCTACGATGGGATGAATACTCAGCATCTGATTGAGGTACCTTCTCAGGTCGGAATCGCCAACGCCATGACTGGTAAGCGGGCCAGCACTAAGGAGGATTTGCTTAATCTTGGTATTTTGTCTCGAGCTTTCCTTAAATCTCATAACCAGCCTGTGATATTGTTGGTTGACGAAATCGATAAGGTTGAAACTTCGATTGATACTTTCTTCTTGGGACCAATTCAGGATGCAATCATTTATCCTGAATCCCGGCCGCCGATTGATGCTAATACTGATAATTTGCTGATTATTTTTACCA
>JAAYZI010000360.1 GCA_012514925.1 Deltaproteobacteria bacterium
AGAAAATCATACTCTGTTTGTATGATTAAATTCTAGCTTGCACAGATCACCTGGCATAAATCATCACACCACGCAGCTGTTTTACCTCTTTAAATCCGTTGTCTATCAGGGCTTTCTTTGAGAAATAACCTTTTAGAGCGCTTTCTTCAGTAATTACTAACTTCACTTTAGGATCTGTCAAAGCGGTTCTAAATTCATTACGGTCTATGATGCGGTACGCCCGTCTATCTTCTGCGCTTAAACGATGCCCCACCCTCACCCAAAACTGATTCTCTGTTCCCGGATAGGGCTGTGCATGACTTTCAAGCAAATATCCGGGCCACCTTGAAAGCACCACTTCGCCCGGCTTGGTTCTTAGGTTAATCTCTGCCGAAACCGCTTTAATAGCACCAAGCGTCGCATTATCACTGTTACCTGCTTTTAAAAGAGCTACTCCCACGCCTGTTGATACGTTGCTTTTTATGCTTCCAGGAAAACTCTTCAGATAGAACCCAATTAGCACAAGCAATAAGAGAGAAGCGGCACCAACCCCGCCCGTCCGGGTTAAGCACCAAGCCAAGCTCTCATGCAAGAAGATCATGGAGCAGATAATCATAAAAGGAATTGCGAGGCAAAAATATTGCGGATGTACTGGGATGGGAGCAATTGATACCAGGAAAAGGGCAAATCCTATCCAGAAAGCCGGATCCGGAGCACGGCCTGCCCAAGCTCTTCTAAGCAAATGCAGCAGCGCGCCCGCACACAACAGCGGTAGTTGTACGCCGTCAAAACGGGGGTCGGCGCGCAGCCCGATAACCGCGCTTAGGATCTCAAAACGGTGCTGCCACTGCTGCGCGGCGGGCATCTCAGAGCGCAAGAGGTGATAACCGACATTGTTAAACCAAAAGGTGGAAAAATCGGAGATAAGAAACCCGAGTTGAGGGATAAGGGTGAGGATCCCTCCCAGTATAAAAACCCCAAAAGTTTTCAATCTGGAGTGCTCCGACACTGACCGCTGCAAAAGCCAAATAAGAAAGATGGGGAGTAGGACTACAAAATAAGAGCGACAATTGACCGCTAAGGCAAGGAAGAGCCCGCTCCAAAACACGCGCCAAAGCGAGTGCGATTTAAGTTGCAGCAGCCAGTAGCTGATCAAACAAAAAAGTGTGGAAGCCCCGTATGGCTTAGTGATTGAAAACCAGCCCAGCACCAGGCCCGCTCCTACAAAAAGCAGCACAGCCAGACACGCTAAAAAGCGGCTAGTTTTAAGGCGTACGATCTCAAACAAGACCAACATGCACAGTATGTTAATGATACTGTTAAAAAGCCTGGCCTGCTCCCACCCTACCCCGGCTATCTTCATCCATCCCGCAAAAAGATAGGGGAAAAACGGCATCTGTGGATAGAAAAAGTCACGATAAAGGGACTTGCCGTCGAGCAACAGCCTGGCGGCCAGAAGGTAATACCCCTCGTCCGGAGCCACCATCCGGGAGAAACCCATCCACACCAGAAAGGCTGCGCAAAGCGAAAGGAAAAGAGTGCTTAGGAGCGCAAATCGGGATTTGATCATACGTAATCGTTTACAAAAGTTAGCCCCAGCGTATGCCATATTGAATACTGACCAGCACGGCTTAGGGGCAACCCTATTTTCTGTTTCCCCACGTACCTATACCGCGGGATAAAAACTTACACACTTTATAAGAGAAGACACAACCCTCCCCCCCCTCCCCCGTTTGCCATCCACTTATAAGCTCGTGTATACTCCCCCTAGGACTCGGCAGAGTTTTAAAGAGGTTTTCCACGAATCTCCTCCTCCTGGCACGGAGAATTGGGGCTTCAGCGCAATGTCTATTTCGACAAAGGCTTGCGTTGAGGCCCTAACCACAGCCATCAAGGAAGGAGAAGAGATGTTAGTTTTGAGTCGTCGCCTCCATGAATCGATTATGATTGGTGATAACATTATCATCACCGTAGTCGGAATTCGCAGCGACAAAGTTCGCCTGGGAATTGATGCCCCGCTAGAGATTCCAGTGCACCGCAAGGAAGTGTACGAAGCAATCCAGCGCGACCGCCAAGGTAACATATCTAGCGGTGCGGCGGAAAATACCTAGGCACATGCGCCTTTAATCAGGCGCGTATTGTTTGTTAAGGGACTATCGCAACTCTGCCTGGTCCCGCCTATTAATGTAAGGTCCCCCAATCTGATACGACCTAATGTTGGCCTCGATTAACCTTTAGATACTGAGTAACACTCCCCCCACTCTCACTGCGCCTTCTTCCACTCCTCACTTGGTAAGCTCCAACCGCCCCCTAACGCCTTATACAGCTTCACCACTGACACTCTTTGGGCTAGGTCAGTTTGGGCTAGCTGGTTTTGAGCAGGGAAAAGCTGCTGCTGGGCATCTAGCACCTCGTAGTACCCCGCTTTTCCGGCAACATAACGCTCAGTAGACATCCGTACTGCCTCTTCGTAGGCAGTCACTGCTTTTTGTTTTTCCACCCTCACCTCTTTAAGGCGATGATAAGCAGTCAAAGCATTTGAAACCTCACTGAACGCAACGATTATGGTCTGCAAGTACTGCTGCCGGTACTCCTCATATTCCGCCTTGGCCCGGTCGTACTCCGCCAGAATCCTTCCTCCCTGAAAAACTGGCCCGGCCAGCCCGCCTAGAACTCCCCAGGCGCTATTGTTGCTATCGCTTAACTCGCTTAACTCCGGACTGACCTGTCCTAAGAACGAGGTCAAACTGATGGTCGGAAAAAAATTGGTGTAAGCCACTCCCACTTTAGCATTGGCTGCCTTAAGATTCTCTTCGGCCAGCCGTATATCCGGCCTCCTCTCTAAGAGCTGCGCCGGCAACCCAGCCGGAATATCCACCAAGAGCGTACGCTCTAAAAGCCTGCCCCGATTCTCCACCGGCTCTGGATTCCTTCCAAGCAGCACCGCGATCTGGTTCTCTTTGGCTAAGATCTGTTGCTCTAAAAACGGGATGGTCGAAGCCGCCGAGGCCAGCGCCGCGCGGGCGCGCGCCACATCTAATTCTGAAGCGATACCCCCTTGGAAACGATCCTCAAACAGCTTCAAAGTATCGGAGAACGACTTCTTGGTGTCACACGCGATCTGCATCTCGAGGTCCAACTCTAGGAGTTCGTAGTAGGCCTGGGCCACCTCCGCTACCAAGCTCAGCATCACTCCGCGGCGCGCCCACTCAGTGGCCATATACATTGCATTGGCCGCCTCGTTTTGACGGCGAATCCGTCCCCAAATATCCACCTCCCAGAAAGCATCCAGATCAATCATAGCCGGGTCATTAGTGGTTCCGCCCATAGACGCCGGCATACCCCCCGCAGAATTCTTTCCTTTAGAAAGATAACCCTGGTAGCCAAGCTGTGGAAAAAATTGGGAGCGGGCCTGCGCCGCCAGCGCGCGGGATTGTTCGATGCGGCTAATAACGGTCAGCA
>JAAYZI010000361.1 GCA_012514925.1 Deltaproteobacteria bacterium
AACGTGATTTTGAGTGGCGCTTTCATCGTGTACCAGACTGTCCTGCCGCAAAACAGAGATTGCTTTGCCGCCGCCACGCATGTGCTTTAGACAGAAATCCACGTCTTCGTAACCATAATTATACTCTTCATGGAATCCGCCCAAACGAAAGAACTCTTCCCGCCTACAAAGCAACGCCGCCGCGGTTACGGCCGGTGCCACCACCGGCCCAATGCTCTCCTCCTGTAAATTGAAGGGCCGGTAGAACTGATACTGCACATCCTCCCTGAAGCGAATTCCTGCATGCTGAAGGGCACCTGCCCGCACCAACCCGCCTTCCTCCTTTGGATAACGTAACTCCACGCCCAAGAGCGCATGCTGGCCTGCAATCATCTCGGCCATTAGATCTGGAAGCACATCCGCACAAAATATGATGTCATTATTTAAAAAGAGTAAGAAATCTCCCCGCGAAAACTCAGCAGCACGGTTATTTGAGTACGAGAAGGTGTAGTTGCGGCCATATGCCACTGTTTGCAGCGGCAGAATTTGAGAGTACTTCTCTAGTAGCGCACGGCTTCCGTCGTGGGAGGCATGATCAACCACAATAAACTCAAGCTCTGCAAAGGTATTATGCTCAAGAAACGACGAAAACAAATTGTGCAGATGCCGCTCACCATTTCGGTTTAGGATCATCACTGAAAGTTTTACAACGCCGTCATGCGCGTAAGTGATGCGCGGAGTTGTTTCTGGAAGCCACACAGCAAGCCGCGAAGCAGAAGCAGCGCAGTCAGACTCGGGCGGCTGCCCACACACACCTCGGCGGCATTCATCAGCCCTCAAGCGTATGCAGCGCGTAAAATCCAACGCGGCGCGCCGATCAATACGCTTAGACGCCGGTTCGCCTACACACATCCAGCTCCCCCATCTGAGGCGACGTGAACACAAAACTACTTCCAGCTTTGAACCTAAATCCTCAATCAGTTCAACCAAGCGGCTCAGATCCACATTTAAACGCTGCAAGGCTTTCTTCAAACGCGGATCCGCGGCCACCCCGCTCTGAGAGGAGGGCACAGTTCCTCCAACTTCCCGACAAAGCGCGTCAACCAATCCTGGAATCTCAGCCCAAAAGCGTGCGCACTCACCTACAAACCCACCGCAACTCCCCCTTAACTCGCGCGCAATTAGGTCGCTCTTTGGCGCGCCGCGGCGGCAAAGGATGCGGTTAAGGCTGTCGACCACCCTGCCTCCCCTGCTGAAATTTGAACTTTGCACCACACTCTCCGCCAGCGCTTGCAACTCCTCAAGCAGCTTCAGCAAACGCAGCACAGCCGGCGCGCCTAAACACAGTTCCGGCACTCGCTCCCACTGGCCAAAAGGATTTCGCTCCTGGGAACCTTTATTCTTCACTTACCGCCCTCTTCATTGAAATTCTTCCCTGCAAAGTACAGGATTTAAAAGAATACTGCCAAAACACGTGCATGCTATCCCCTAGGACTTAACAAATAGGGATAAAAATGCAACAATTGGCAGCCTTCCACACGAGGGCCTTTAATTTTTCGGCCTCCCCTTTATTTGGTGTAGTTGTATTTGGTGCAGTTGATGAAATATAAGCAACCGCCACTTAATGCCGGGGCAAAAACTAACTCCTCCGGCCTGATCTTAAACGAAATCGAACGGGGGAGTACCGTGCTGGAGTTTGGACCGGCCCACGGCGACTTAACGCGCGCCCTCAAAGAAAATCTAGGTTGCCGGGTTTATATAGTTGAACTCGTGGCAGAGTGGGCCCGAAACGCCGCGCGCTTCAGTGAAGCGTGCTGGGTTGGGGATATCGAAGATTATGGTTGGGAGAAGGCCTTCTCCCTAGAATGTTTTGACGCAATCATCTTTGCGGACGTGCTGGAGCACCTACGGGATCCATGGCAAGCTCTTGCGCGCGCAAAGGAGTTCCTGAAACCACGCGGAGCGGTTTGGATCTCGATTCCAAACATCGCTCATAACGCTGTCCTGGCCGCCTTGCTGCAAGGTCGCTTTGAGTATCAAGAAGAGGGCTTGCTAGATCGCACGCACCTCAGATTTTTCACCTATGATTCTATTAAAGAGCTTCTCCAAAGCGCTGGCCTCACCGCCGTTAAAGAGCTGGCTACTTACCGTTCCATGGATCGTTCCATGATCTTTAACTCCATGAAAGAGGTGTCGGCTGAAATTCAAGCGCTGCTCCTGCCTCGCCCCTACGGAGATGTTTTCCAGTTTGTTTTTAAAGCCATGCGGACGGAGGATGCCCAAGGGATCACTCCGGAGCGGTGCATTGAAAGCCATGACCCACTCAAACAGCAGCTGCATTACAACCGCATCCATCCACAGCTCTTCGTTGACTGTGGCCACGGCTACTCCAAAGAAACCAGTCTCACCTTAAATGCAGACGTAGATGCGGATGAGTTCATATTTGAAATTGCCGCTCCCGCTGAGGTTAAGCGCTTTCGCTTCAGGCCTTGCCAAAACAAATGCGTACTGCGAGTTCGTGAGATATGGACACACGGCTTAGATGGATCCACGCGGCGTGTCGAGGAATTTGGCACCAACGCCGTTACAGGCTCCGAACCTGGGATTTACATCTTTGACACCACTGCACCCTATATTGAATTCGATGGACAGCCACCAGCGTCACAGATCAGGCTCCTGGTAGATTACCTGCAATTAGGAGAGATCTCTTCCATTCGTCTTGCTGCGGTGCTTAAGCCAAAGCTTGAAGCCCTGCAAAAAGAGCAACGCCAACTTGAACAGGCACACAATAAATTAAACCAGAACTTGGAGAGCGAACGCCACAAGGCACATGGAGCCTTAGAGAGTGAGCGGCGTAAACTGATAGAACAGATCCAAATAAACCGAGATATGAAAGAGACGCTGGCGCAAAGCAAAGCGGACTCTCAAGAGCTAAACCAGCAGCTTGCCGAACACAAACGACATATCAGTAAGCTTAACTCTGAGATCCGCGATCTTAAGCGCCGCCACGCCGAGGTTTCATCTTCTCTCTCATGGCGCTTAAGCGCCCCTCTTAGGAGAGCGGCTTGGGCGCTGGGGCTTTTAGTGCACCCGAAACGGTTAATTGACTTAATCAGAAGCGCGCGGCTAATCGCCTCCAGTGACCTGTTCGACCGCTCTTATTACCTGAAGCACAACCCTGATCTAAACCGAACCCGCGGACTGCTCTGGCACTATTTGACCCACGGCGGCCACGAGGGACGCCGCCCTAGCGCCGCATTTGATGGACACTTTTACCTGCAAAGCAATCAAGATGTAGCCCAGTTAGGTATGAACCCACTCGTGCATTATTTGCGTTACGGCCGCGCCGAAGGGCGTCTACCACTGCCCCTGCGCCAGGACTATTCAGAACTGCGCGAACACCTAATTAGGACCGCCGTATTTGACCCAGTCTATTATCTGCAGCGGTACCCAGACGCAGACACGAGCGGACTTCCCACGTTTGACCATTACTTACAGGTCGGAGTTAGGGAGGGGCGCTGTGCAACGCCTATGTTTGAAGGCCTGATTGATTGGCCTACCTTACAGCGTGGAGTTGCAGGTCGCCAGACGGAGTTCGTTAGCATCGTGATTCCAGTTTTTAATCAAAAAGAGCTGACTGCTAAATGCCTGGAATCGATTGACCGTCATACCCGTGCAGATAGCTTTGAGGTAATCGTAGTTGATAACGGTAGCAGCGACGGCACTAGAGAAATGTTAGGGGAGTTTTCTAAACGCTTTGCCTGGCTGCGCCAGGTGACCTACCCCACCAATTTAATGTTCGCCATGGGTTGCAACCTGGGAGTGGCCCACTCGCGCGGAGAGTACATAGTCCTGCTTAATAACGACACGGAAGTGTGCGCGGAGTGGTTGCCTCCTTTAATTACTCCGCTCAGAGAAGATCCTCAGGTGGGGATGGTTGGGCCGAAACTGATTTATGGCGACGACACCTTGCAAGCCGGCGGCATAGTATTTAACGCCCTCTCCAAGATGCCCTACCACATCTACCGCGGCATAGATCGCAACCACCCCGCCATTAACAAGCGTCGTTATTACCAAGCCATAACTGGGGCGTGCCTGGCTTGCCGCGCCGCAGAGTTTATAAGCCTGCGGGGGTTTGCGCCGATCTACCTAAACGGCTGCGAAGATTTAGAGCTGTGTTTGCGTTATCAGCAGGAGCTGCACAAATTACTCTTGTACAATCCACTCTCTGAAATTTATCACCACGAGAGCCGCAGCCTCGGCCGGGGAAAATACATCAGCTTTAACCGCAGTCTATTCGTGCGGCGCTGGCGTGGGTTTATTCGCGCCGACGACCAGGGCTACTTCGATGAAGATGGTTTTGAAACAGTGGAGTATAATTTAGCGGAAAACGATCCCGAAGGGGAAACGGCAGTCTATACGCCAACGTTACGCTCCAAAACCGCTGCTTTCTCGCCAATCGACACTCCTCCCCCCGAGCAAACTTCAGGTCACCTAAAGCGGAGATGGTTTTGAGAACTATAAAGAAAGCAGACAGCACCTCTAATCCTGCAGCCACTTACCCCTTAAGTGCGCTCCCGAAGAACGACACGGCGGTGCGACCGCGCTGTTCTAAGTTAAACCCCCTTAACCTCATAAGACTGTACCTGGATGCGCGCTTACTGGCAAAAAGCGGATACTTTGACCGGGCCTATTACCTGGCCGCTAACCCGGATTTAGCGCGCTTAAAATTCCCGCTGCTGCACTACCTTATGCGCGGCGGCCGGGAAGGCCGTGCTCCTGGCCCTAACTTCGATAGTCGTTACTATCTTGAGCACAACTGCGACGTGGCCCAACGCGCCTGCAACCCACTCGTACACTACCTGCGCTTTGGACGAAGCGAGGGACGCCACCCCTTTCCCGGCGCACTTAGCCAAGCTGAGAGGGAGTTGATTATCCAAAGCGGCATTTTTGACGCCGAATATTATACAGACCGCTATCCCGATGTGGCAGCTTCAAACCTAAGCGCACTCGAACATTTTTTACGGTTCGGCCTGGCAGCAAAACGAGATCCCTCGCCCCGTTTTGATACCCACTTTTATTACATGCGCTATCCAGACTTGGCAGGATATGGCAAACCGGTGCTACTACACTATCTGGAACATGGGCGCAGAGAGGGGCGCGAATGCCTGCTGCGTGAAAACTTGCCTGATGCGGCAGCGGTGGAGCAAGCCCAGCGGCAATTGAATTTTTCAGAGCCTGAAATCTTCTCAATTGTTATGGCGACCTGGAACCGGCGTGAACAGATTGTTGACGCAATTAAATCGGTACAGGCCCAATCTTATCGCCGCTGGGAATTAATCGTGGCGGACGACGGCAGCGAAGACGGCACTCCAGCTATGCTCCGGGAACTTTTTGCCGCAGAGCTTAATAACGGACGCCTCAAAATTCTGGAACTCCCGCATCAGGGTGTCAGTGCCGCCCGAAACGCGGCCTTAAGAGTCTCAACCGGCAAGTGGGTCACATACTTGGACAGCGATAACACTTGGCGGGAACATTACTTGCTTTTTTGTGCAGCTGCCTTTGTATCGCATCCTGAGTTAAAAACCGCCTACAGTGAACTGTGTGTGCATGATACTATTAAAAATTTCTGTTTTGTGAGGCGCGCGCCTTTTTTCTGGAGCAGGCTAAAACGTGCTAATTTTATCGATCTAAATATTTACGCGCACCATCACTCAGTCTACGCAAAGTTGGGAGGTTTCGATCAAAACATGGATCGTTTAGTCGATTGGGATATGATCCTAAGACACACACGCCACTTCCCGCCCTTTCAGATCAAATACACCCTAGCGGATTATTACCTAGCACCTAAGCTTTGTAACATTACACTTACTGCCGACTACGACAAAAATCGCGATATAATCCTTGATAAGTACCGTTAACTCAGGCATCCCATCAGGTTTAGTCACGATTGGTCAGGTACTGTATCCGGTAACCGCTTACGCGGGGGATTGATTACGCAATTTTTGTTTTCAGCCTGGGCAGTAAAATTTCACTTCGGCGCGGAGTTAAGTTCACTTTCTCCAGAGAAAGTAATATTCACGACGACCACACTGGTAACAGATTGTAATCTCCTAACTTAATATTCATGTGGACGGATACCGGATAGTGTTTTCACCCCTAAAATGTTTTTACCCCAAAAAGCCCCCTGAAGGGCCTTTTTTTCTTGCCTAGGCTTTGGTGTTTGTGGATTTTGTGTAATCAATTCCATACGTGAACAGTTTCCAGGTACTTACCAAGAAACAATTGCACCGGCCGGACTCGATTTGTTATAATACAGATAGGGCACCCAAATAAATAAGTCACCAAATCGACTCGATTTTTGGGCTTATGCTTACTTGTGGGGTTGGTCCCTCCAAATCAGGGGATGATAAAAAGTTATTGGAGAAAACATATTAATGACAAATAAGGAATCGGCTTCCGAATCCCTGCGAGGCAGACAGTTATCTGGAGCGCTGCCTTTAATCGCCACGGTGATACGAGCCTGTGAAGACACCAAAGCTCTAAATCCTGTGGTTTTAGACGTATCCAAAATCTTTTCACTTTCAGACTTTTTCGTAATCGTAAGCGGCAAATCTGATCGACAGGTGCAAGGCATCACCAATAAGATTGTGTCCAATTTGCAGGAAAAAGGGGTGAAGCCCCTGTCCGTCGAGGGCGAAGATAAGGCCCATTGGGTTCTAATCGATTTGGGTGATGTAATTATACACGTGTTCTACGAGCCGGAACGTGAGCACTATGATTTGGAATCTCTCTGGCACAACGCTAGAAAACTAGATTTATCCAAGGAGATTGGCCCCCTTGAACTCCCTCGCCAAGCGGCTTAGACTAGCGCAGATTGCGATCCCGGCCCCACGGTCCGGGCATTCTGCGCGGAGTTCAAATGATCAACAAAGCGATTAAAATCATAGCCGCCCTGGTCCTGATCGGGCTCTGTCTCTACGTTGTCACTCAAAACTCCGCAGCCGCAAAAGTTTACCTCACCCCCGGCTGGAGCATCTCTGCCAGCACCGGTGTAATTTTAATTATAGTGTTCGTCCTGGGACTACTCTGCGCAACTATCGTGGCGGCTTACTTTGCAGTTAGGGCTGGGCTGCGCGAACGGCGCTTACTCAGAGCCGAACAAGAACGTCAAGCTTTTTTTTAGGACCATGCTAGAAGCCCGCAGTCTGCTCGCAGCCGGAGAGTGGTCAAAAGCCGAAGCCTTATGGAGAAAAATCGCAAAGCGAGATCCAGCTAATACAATCGCCAAGGTCGAACTCTCACGCTCAGTTGAAGGCGGGGGAGATCTTAAAGAAGCTCTGCGCATAATAGATACGGCCCGCATCAGCGATCCAAGTAATGTGGAGGTGCTTTTTCGCGCGGCTGAGCTTAACCTAGCGCTGGGTAACCGCACTGCGGCGGTTGATAATCTTGCTCTGATCCTCTACCACTTGCCGAGCCTTAAGGCCGCCCGCATGGCTCGGGATCTCTCGGAAGAGCTGGGACGCTTGCAGGACGCTTTTGAGTACCAGGAAAAGGTCCAGAGCGCAGGCGAAGAAGAAGCTCTGCTAAAAGCCGCGGGTACTCGCCTTGAATTCAAAAAACTGTTGGCCGAACATAGCGAGCCAAGTGACAAGGGCAAGAAGACTGCGGCCCTGAAAAACTTCTTAAAACGCTATGGCGACTACGCTCCCGCGCTCGAACACCTGGCTACGCTCGAGGCTGAAAACAAAATTACATGATCAATTCCGTACGTGAACGCCTACGAAAATCTGACGGTGACGCAGCGTGCCAAAAGATAATTAGTCACCGTTTACCAAGTGACTTAAAATTTTTGCTGCCTCTT
>JAAYZI010000362.1 GCA_012514925.1 Deltaproteobacteria bacterium
ACGCCTGGGCCTGGCAGGGCGGCGCTTTGTGCTTTTAGAGCCGGGACGTGTGGGCGGCTTGATTAAGACCCAAAGAAAAGAGGGGTTCTTATTAGAGCAAGGTCCAAATGTTTTTTTGGATAAGCGGGGTTTTAGCGTATTTTTAGATAAGATCGGGATTGGACCCGATGAGCGGATCTATCCCAGGGTGCGTCGCTACGGACAGTATCTGTGGTTTGAAGGGCGGGCAGCGGCGCTGCCTAAGTCTCTGGGCGCTTTTTTTCGAACTCCGCTTTTTTCGCTAGCTGATAAGCTAAAATTAGCAGCTTTACCACTAAGATTATGGCAGCGAAACTGGTTAGCTGGAGCTGGAGGGGATGAAAGTATTGCAGATTTTTTGGGGCGTTTGCTAGGTCCAAGAGTTGTTAAAAATGTAATTGACCCGGCCTTAAAGGGCATTTATGGCGGTAATGCTGATGAGCTAAGCGCCCGTTCAGTGTTCCCGTTGTTGTGGGGCACTTTAAAGTCAGGTGGATCGCTTATGGATTACGCGCGGGCGCGTTCCAAGCTTCGGTCTGGGTTTAAGTCTCGCTGTGAGGCCCGCAGCGGTACGATATTTACTTTGCGTGACGGAGGTGAGTCTCTGGTGCAGCGTTTAGCGGAAGGGGTGCGTGAGAGCGAGCTGCTACGCACCGCCGCTGTTCGGGTTGCGTTTAAAGGTGGTGCAGGCTTTGAGGTTGAAACAGCGGAGGAGGGGGCAATCTCCTGCCGCCAGGTTTATGTGACCACCGCTGGTCCCGCTAGTGCGGTTTATCTTTCAGAGTTTGGCGATGAGTTTTGCGGCGCTTTAGCCAAGCTCCGTTACACCTCTTTGGTGGTGGTGCACTGTGCGGTGGAGCGTGAGGCGCCGATTAGGCGTGAGGGGTACGGCGTGCTCTTTCCAGCGCAGCCCAGCCGACTGCTTGGGGTGATGTACAATTCAGAGCTATTTCCGCATGTGGCTCCGGTTAATCGGCACTTACTTACGGTGATGTTGGGAGGCTCCGGCGCTTCGGAAATTTGCGAGCGCGGCGAGGTTGAGCTTATAGAGGTCGTCAAGCGAGAACTGCACGAAAAGTTAGGTATTAAGCCCGTCCAGATTTTAGGGCTGCAGCGCTGGCCGCGCGCGATCCCGCAGTATGCGGTTGGGCATTTTGAGTTAGTGGCTAGAATGCGTAGCTTAGAGCGAAAGTTTCCTGGCCTGCGTTTTGCAGGAGCTGATGTGGGTGGGGTGGCCGTGCCGGATCGGGTGAGCTGCGCGTTAGGTATAGACATTGACGCCGAAAGAGGCGTGGGATGAAGGCCAGAGCCGCTATCAAAAGCGGAGTGCTAATGGCGCAGCTTGGCACCCCTGCTTCGGTTGAAGTTACGGATGTGCGCTCTTATCTTAGAGAGTTTTTGTCCGACCCTTATATGGTACGCGCTAACCGTTTAGTGTGGAAGCTAGTTTTGCACTTTTTGGTGTTGCCGCGTTACGCAAAAAAATCAGCCGCGCGTTACCGCCTTATCTGGACCTCACAGGGTTCTCCGCTTCAGGTCATTAGTGCCGCCCAGGCGCAAAACATAGCTGAGCGATTGCGTTTTAGTGATGAAGTGCCGGTAGCTTACGGCATGCGCTACGGCCAACCTTCGCTTGAAGAAGGCGTGCGGGCTTTGCTAGCAGCGGAGTGTCGGCGCGTGCTGCTCTTTCCGCTCTTTCCACAATACTCGAGCGCTATTAATCCCTCGGTTGAGGAGGTCGTGGCAGACGCTGTGAAGGCCTGCGATAAAGAAGTGGAGCTAAAAGTCGCCAAGCCGTTTTATGACTCGCCCGCTTATATAGATGCATTAGCTCAAAGCCTAAACGAGTTTTTGGCAAGCCTACCCGATCAGCCACAAGCTTTGGTGCTCTCCTACCACAGTCTTCCGGAAGCGTTTGTGCGAAACCGGGATCCTTACTGCAGCATGTGCGCCCAGACCACAGCGCTCCTACTGCCGCGCTTGGATTTTCCAGCAGATCAGGTGAGACACTGTTATCAGTCGCGGTTTGGTTTCGCCAAGTGGATTGGGCCTTATACGGACCACACTATTAAGTCTTTGGCCGCAAGTGGGGTGCGGCGTATAGCTGTGGCTTGCCCCGGTTTCGTGGCTGATTGTATAGAGAGTTTGTACGAACTTGGAGTTGGGGCACGGGAGATGTTCCTACAGGCAGGTGGCCGGACTTTTGACCTGGCGCCCTGTTTTAACCTTCATGTCTCATGGTTAGACGCGTTAGAGGCGATGATTCGGGCTGAATTGGAGTTGGAGATGTATGTTTAAGCGGGCGCTGCAGTCAAAGTGGTTTCACACCTTGTTAGGCTTGTTGGTGAGCCTGGGGTTGGTGGTTTGGATTGCGCAAGTTGTGGATTGGGGCGAAGTCGGTAATCACATGGTGGGTTTTGATTACTGGTACTTTGTGCCGGTGCTGCTTCTTTGGTTTGTGCATTTCTCCTTGCGGGCCCTTCGTTGGCGTTATTTGCTTGAATCCGGCCGAGAGATCCCACTGATTAAGCTTTTTGACGGGATTATGCTCGGTAATTTCGGCAACTATGTTCTGCCGCTACGGGCAGGGGAGTTCATACGCCCCTTACTGGTCTCGCGCGACAGCCACCAGAGCTTTGTAAGCTGTTTTGTTTCGGTCGTGATCGAGCGTTTCTTTGATTTAGTGATGGTTTTGATCTCCTTTGGGGTCATGGTTTTTTACCTACCGGCTATGGATCAGATGGTTTATCAGGGAGCGGCCGGTTTGTCCGTACTTGCGGCGGCCATTTTTTTGTTTATTGTGCTAAGTATTCTTTTGCCTACTGAGCTGCAGCGTTTGGTCGACTTTTGTTTACGCCCGTGGCCGGCGGTTGTGGCTGTGCCGGCGCGCAAGTTTCTGGTGGATTTTTTAAGCGGCAGCCGAGTGCTGCGCAACAAGGTCAATTTTTGGAATGTGACACTGCTTTCGATCTTAATTTGGGCTGTGAATTTTCTGATTTATTATGTGTGGTGTTTGGGCTTTGGAATGCAAGCTGACATGTGGTACGGGGTGGCCTTGACCGTGATTTTGGCGTTGGCGGTGGCTGCTCCCAGCGCGCCTGGATTTGCGGGAGTTTATGAGGCCGGTTGTATTGTGGCTTTTCGTTTGTTTGACGTGGGTGCCTCTTTGGCTACGTCTTATGCCCTAATCACTCACGTTTTTCAGTACGCTTTTATCTTGGCGTACGGAGGGTGGATCCTCTTTAAATACGGGCTTAAATTCAAGGAATTGAGACGCAGCGGAGAGCTGACGAAAACTTGCCCCTGAGTGGCAAAGTACTTGCTTGTAAGAGCTTAGGCGCATCTTTTTTGAAGTTTTTAGGAATCTACTGCCGGGTGATTGCCCTGATTGCAGGAAAAAGTTGCCCCTTCTATAAGGCGGGTGCTTATGAGACTTGAGTCAGCGTTTTCTGCTAGCCGGGGAGGATTAGACTCCCATGGTAAAGCAATCTCAGTAGTTGGTGATAATGTCGCTAACGCCAACACAGTGGGGTACAAGGCTTCTCGGGTTGAGTTCGCCGATCTGATGCCATTGGTGCCGGATGAGGGGATCTCCACCCGCATCCCTGTGGGTGGCGGCGGCGTTACGATTCAGCGGATAAGGCAGATATATGAGGACGGTTTTTACGAGTTTACCGGCCGCACTCTGGATATGGCGGTGGACGGTAATGGTTTTTTTATGGTTGGTGACGCCGAAAACCTCTATCTCACTCGTGCCGGGAACTTTCAGATAAGCGCCGATGGATTTCTGTCTAACGCCGAAGGCAAGCTAGTGCTTGGTTTTAGCGGAAGTGGAACGGAGCTTGGACCGATTGATATGATCAACATCAATCAAGCCGGGACTCCCACTACTACCGCTCAGATTAGCGGCAATATCGACAGTGCTTCGGCTGTAACTACGGTTCCTGCTACTCCTGCTAAATTTAGCGAGTTGCAGAAGGCAGCTTCATTTTCGGCCAGTGTCGACGTGTACGACAGTTTAGGAGCCTCTCATGGAATCGCACTATACTTTTTTAAAACTGGCGTAAATGAATGGACCGTGCAGGCTTATGTCGATGCTGGAGAAACGGGAGGAGAAGCAGGGGTGCCTAAGCAGATTGGACAGGCCCAGATTCGCTACGACACCTCAGGCGCGGTAATCGGTGATGCCACTATGAATTTGCAGAGCACTTTTACAGGGGCAGAGCCGACAAGTGTTGCAGTAGATATGGCCAATCTTACTCAAATGGCCGCTACCTCGCAGCTTTCGAATGTGACCCGAAATGGTCAGGCTCTGGGCGGCATACAAAAATATGAAGCGCTGGCAAACGGTGAAATTTATGCTTACACGGATAGCGGCACGCGTATTCTAGTGGGAACCGTCCAGCTAGCCTCAGTCCCCAATCAAGATGGTTTGGCCAGGGCTGGTAGCACGCTTTTTGTAGAAACTGAGCTTTCAGGAGCGCGTACTACCGGCCAGCCCGGAACGGGTGGTTTAGGCACGTTGCGTGGCGGGTCTTTAGAGCATTCAACCGTCGATATTTCGAAAGAGTTCGTCGATTTGGTTCTACTGCAGCGCGGCTATCAAGCCAATTCTCAGGTTTTAAATGCCACCAATCAGCTCTTACGCGATACGATTATGCTGATGCGCTAGGTAGTGTAAGTCAGGGTTCGATATGACATCGCGTTTTATATAACAAGGCCTTGTCGCAAAGGCCTTGTCACATAAGCATATCTCGCGCAAATGATTAGCAAAAATGATTAGCAAATTATGTACTAGAGAGCTACGCACTGGATATGCATACGTGACAAGGTTTAATAAAAGCCTCGACTAACCGAGATAACGTCTGTCGTACTGAATAGTAACTGGTACACATAAATCGAGTATAGCCTGACCTAATTTGACCTGATAACATCCATCACAATGGGCGGTCGGCTATGTGCTGGCCGGTTTGTTTTTGACCCCTTGTCATGGGCGTTATGGTTGTTGGGATGACACGGTTTAAATAATCATGGGATCTGGTATATGGGCAATTTACTACGACGCAGCATAGGATTTATTGGAATCCTTCTTACAGTTTTCTTACTTCCGGTTTTTGCAACAGCTCAAGAGGGCGCTTTGGATGCGCGCACCTTGCCGTGTTGGTGGTGGCTTGTGCCGGTGTTCGCCGTGTTAGGGCTCGTGGCGGCTTATATGTGTTACCGATCAGTTATGGTCGCGCCGGAAGGAAATGATCGTATGAAAGAGATCGCAGGGTACGTGCGTGAGGGAGCTTACGCTTATTTGCGCCGTCAATACTCTGTGGTTGCGATAGTAGTGGTGGTGCTTTGCGGGCTTTTAGCTTTTATGGCCTTTGTGTTGCATGTTCAGCATCCCTTGGTGCCCTTTGCCTTTATTACCGGTGCTTTCTTTTCGGGTTTGGCTGGCTTTATCGGAATGAAAACTGCCACTTCT
>JAAYZI010000363.1 GCA_012514925.1 Deltaproteobacteria bacterium
AAGCACGATGTACGCATCATGAGTCTCAGCCAAGGATATCAGTCCAGCCAAATCACACACTAAACCACTAACTGGCGACAAATACTCTTGTATTATCAAGCGGTTAGTGGCCTTATGAGACTCTCTTAACCGATCATGAAGCGCGTCCAGATTGTTGTGGGGGTAGGGCACCGCCCCCGCATTTACCAAAAAGGCAGCATCTGCAATGGGGCTTCGCATGGTCTCATCAAACAGCACCACATCCTTCTCTGAACAAATTGCCGTCACTAATGACAACACCGCTTGATTTTTCGAAGAGAATAAAAGAGCGCCCTCTTCCCCCAAAAACTGTGCGATCCTCTGTTCGCAGTGAAGATGCGGCAAAGTTGTGCCAGCGACAAGGCGAGGGGAATAGGAGCCTAGGCCACCATTTTCAACCTCAGATTGAACGGCCCACTTAACCTGACGCTTAGAACGTAAACCGAGAACATCCCAACTTGAAAAGTCGACTAGTTTCCGACCAGCAATTTTTACCTCAACACCATCTCTGTGCTGGGCGGGGTGAAACTGGTACCGTTTGGCGAGGACGTCTGACCCTTCAAGTTCCTTGCGAAGCCGCCCTAACATTATGTTTTAATTGCCTATTTATTCCTATCACTAAGTAAATAAGCTTCGATAAAACCATCCAAAGCCCCATCCAAAACGTCATCCGTCGCGGAGGTCTCATAGTTAGTGCGCAAATCCTTAACGAGCTTATAGGGGTGTAATACATAAGATCGGATCTGGTTGCCGAATTCAATCTTCTTTCGTTCTCCTTTAATTTCAGCCATACGCTCTTCCTGGGTGCGCTGTTCAACTTCAAACAACTTGGCTTTAAGAACTTTCATCGCCATGGCCTTGTTCTTATGTTGGGAACGTTCGTTTTGACAGCAGACCACGATACCAGTCGGAAGGTGTGTAATTCGCACAGCTGAGTCGGTCTTATTCACATGCTGCCCACCGGCCCCTGAAGAACGGTAAGTGTCAATGCGAAGGTCTTTATCCTCGATTAGAATCTCAATCTCTTCCTCTGCATCCGGAGTTACCGCCACTGAAGCAAAAGAAGTGTGGCGTCTGGCATTGGAATCAAAGGGGGAGATGCGCACCAGTCGATGCACTCCCTGTTCCGAACGCAGGAACCCGTAGGCGAACTCCCCCTGTATAAATAGTGTGGCACTTTTAATGCCGGCTTCTTCGCCCTCTCTGTAGTCGAGCTGCTCTACTTTAAACCCCTTACGCTCCGCCCAGCGCAGATACATCCGCAGCAGCATAAGCGCCCAGTCCTGGGCCTCAGTACCTCCAGATCCCCCATTTATTTCGACAATTGCGTCATAACGGTCGTACTGGCCACTCATTTTGCAGTGGAATTCCTCTTGGTAAAGGTCCTCTTCCAGCTTCAGAATCTCTCGTTCGGCTTCGCGAAATAACTCCTGGTCTGCGCTCTCTTTGGCTAAATCGAAGGCGGTCGTGGCGTCGTCTAAAATCCGGCTTAGCGACTTAAAACTGTTAAGACTCTCCTGCAAAGCGGACCGCTCCCTCAACAATTTTTTTGCGCTGTCTGAGTCTTTCCAGAGGTCCGATGAGTTAGCCTGGGCCTCCAATTCAGCTAATCGAGCTTCTTTGTTGGCGATGTCAAAGGAACCCCCCCAGGGCCTTTGTCCGCCCTGCCAGGTTTTCAAGTTTGGAGCGAATTTCTGAAATTTCCATGGGTAAATAATGAAGGGGAACGGGGATTTTGTAAACCTATATATCTTGTAACAGCTTACGAGTGGAATTGATCATGCAATTTTTGTTTTCAGCCTGGGCGGTAAACTTTCTCCAGAGAAAGTAATGTGAACGAATACTATATCTTTTTATTCAATCATTAAATCGTGGAATTACATTTAGTTGCGTAAGAAGGCCGATTATAGCGGTCTTGTTGCCTTCATAATTTGATCCTCTAGGCGGCGCATCTCGCGCGCCTTTGCCGCAGGTACTTTTTCATGGTCGTATCCAAAGAGGTGCAAAATGCCGTGAATCATAAGACGCGTTAATTCACGGTCTAAATCAATCCGACTTTTATGGGCCTGACGTTCCGCTGTTTCCACAGAGATAACGATTTCACCAAGCAGCGGATCAGGCTGCGGCAGGGCAGGGGACTCCGTGCGGCAAAAGGAGAGTACATCCGTAGGCCGGTTTTTGCCGCGGTAGGTGGCGTTTAAATCTTTAATCTGTTCATCATCTGTTAGAACGATATTAACCTCTTTCATACCAAGCGGCAGGTGACCGGCGTCCAATAAGCTTAAAATTTCCTTGGCTAGGGTTTTTAAAATCTGTTTTCTAAACACATAGTTAGAAGTGTGAATCAATAAGTTAATCTTCCACGCGCGTTTACTTGAAGGCTTTCTTCGTGACATAGGGAGCTACAGGCCCAATCGCTTTAAATCTTCCTTACCGCCCTTTGCCCCGGCTTCCTTCTGCCTATCCTCCGAAACGGTTTTAGCGGACTTCGAAGCACTGGCCCCGGGGTCATCTGCAGACGAGGTCTCTTCCTTGGGCGCATTGCCCGCAGCTTTGCCCCCAGCTTTCTCAAAAATCTTTTCTGCCGGTTCTGCGTAAGCGATGCGCTGATGATAAATTCCGGTAAGTACCCGGGTGAAACACTTAGCGATTGAGTGCAGGTCTTTTAAAGTGAGTTCGCACTCATCCAACTCCCCACTTGCAAAGACCTTGTTGATCATCTTTTGCACAAGCCCCTGAATCCGATCCGGAGAGGGCTCGGAAATAGTACGCACGGCCGCCTCAATCCCATCCGCTAACATCAACAGCGCGGCCTCGCGGCTCTGCGGTTTGGGCCCTGGGTAAGTGTACAAGCTCTTATCAACTTCAGCGTGTCCGTCAGCTTCTTCCGCTTCTTTGCGGGCTTTTTCATAAAAATATTCAATGGTTGAGTTACCATGGTGCTGCGGTATCATATCCACAATCACCTGTGGGATCCTATGCTTACGGGCCAATTCTATGCCGTCCTTTACGTGCGAACGAATAATCAAAGAAGACATAGAGGGGCTTAACTTGTCATGACGGTTTTCTGCCCCAGCTTGATTTTCAACAAAGTAAAGCGGTTTTTTAAGCTTTCCCAAATCATGAAAATACGCGCCAACTCTGGCCAAAACAGGGTTAGCATCAATCGTATCTGCTGCAGCTTCAACCATCATGCCGATAACCATGGAATGATTCCAAGTTCCTGGAGCAGTTACACTGAGCT
>JAAYZI010000364.1 GCA_012514925.1 Deltaproteobacteria bacterium
ATTGTGCGCGGTCGATAACCTCTCTCTTTCCGTCGAAAGGGGGGAGTTCTTTTCGCTTCTAGGCCCAAGCGGCTGCGGCAAGACCACCCTGCTCCGTATTATTGCAGGCTTCGAATACCCCGACTCCGGGCGGGTCTATTTGGACGGAGTAGATATCACCGATCTGCCCCCTCATAAACGGAAGGTAAACACCATTTTTCAAAGTTACGCCCTCTTTCCGCATCTCTCGGTTTGGCAAAACATCGCCTTCGGTCCACAAGTCGCTAAAAAGCCGGAGGAACAGATCCAGGCAGACGTCGTCAAAATGCTGGAGCTGATTCAGATGCAGGACCAAGCCCACAAGAAACCCCACCAACTAAGCGGCGGACAGAGACAGCGCGTGGCGGTTGCACGAGCTCTGATCAATCACCCCCAAGTGTTGCTTTTGGACGAACCCCTGGCGGCTTTAGACCTAAAACTGCGTCAGCGTATGCTGCTCGAACTAGATCTAATTCACGACCAAGTCGGCATTACCTTCCTCTATGTCACGCATGATCAACACGAAGCCATGAGCTTAAGTGACCGTATTGCAGTGATGAGGTCCGGAAAAATTGAGCAGCTAGGCGACCCGGTCCAAATTTATGAAGCCCCGCGCAATAGTTTTGTCGCTGCGTTTATCGGAGATACTAATTTTTTTGAGGGGCGCGTGGCCGCGACGGTCAGCGGCGAATACTGCCGCTTGAAGATTGAAGGGCTGCAAGAGGTTCTCTGCTTTAACGATAAAAAAATTAACACCGGCGAACAAGTTTATCTCAGCATTCGGCCCGAAAAGTTTCGGATCTCACGTGAGCAGCCCGAAACTAACGATTTCAGCAATGTGCTGCGTGGCCACGTTGAGGATGTGATCTATTTGGGTTCCCTTACGAAATACTGGATTAAAGTCGGCGACTACCGTATCGCTGTGCACCAGCAGCACAGCCGTTTTCTCCTAGACCAAAAACCGATCACTTGGGAGGAAGAGGTTTGGATCTCTTGGCACGCTGACGACGGCTTTATGTTGGAATGGTACAGCGAATCGGATGAAAAATTAATGGACTCTCCTCCGGAAGACATTACGCAAATCGGAAATGGCTAAACCCACAAGCAAACAATATGAACGCCTCATCTCCGCGCCATCTTTCTTTTGGCTGGTGCTGTTTTTCGTCATTCCAACTGTTGTGGTTTTTGCGGCGGCATTTCGACCGGCTGACCCTTTCGGTGGACTTGGGCCAGGCTGGACACTTGAAAGCTTAAAGGCTCTCTCCAACCCGAATTATCCCAAAATCGTATGGCGCACCCTATGGCTTAGCGCCGTCACCACCTTGATCTGCCTGGGTCTCTCAATTCCTTGCGCTTACTACATCGCCTCCGCGCGGCCGCGAGTGCGAAACTGGCTTTTACTCCTGGTAATTGTGCCGTTTTGGACCAGCTTTCTGGTGCGAGTCTTTGCCTGGAAGTTACTGCTGCACCCCGAAGGCTGGATTAAACGCGCCCTTATGATGATCGGCCTGGTTGCCCCACAAACATCACTGCTCTACAATCCTGAGGCAGTGCTACTGGTAATGGTGTATTCTTATCTGCCCTTTGCAATCTTGCCGATTTATTCAGCTGTAGAGAAATTCGACTACCACCTTATTGAAGCGGCACGCGATCTAGGAGCCAGTAAGCTCTACGCTTTTTGGCGAGTTTTTATCCCGGGCATCAGCCGCGGCTTATTGACTGCAACATTGGTAGTCTTTATTCCAGCGCTCGGCTCGTACATCATTCCTGACCTGGTGGGGGGACCCAACAGCGAGATGATTGGGAATAAGATCGCCCAGCGCACCTTCACGGATCGGCATCTGCCGCACGCCAGCGCCCTATCAGCCCTGCTGACACTGGCAGTGCTACTGCCGATGCTGCTAACGCTATGGCTGCAGCGCCGCAAGGGCAGGGTCTCAGCCGTGGAGAATTTGTCATGAAGCATAGCCGTATTCCACTCATCACAACCATAGGCGTGCTGCTTTTCTTCTACCTGCCAGTAGCAGTGATGGTGTTATTTTCATTCAATGACTCGCGCTTCGGCGGACAATGGCGGGGCTTTACCTTGAAATGGTACCAGTTGATTTGGGATCAACGCGAAATCTGGGATGCTTTTCAAAACACCTTGATTATTGCAGTGACAGTCACGCTCGTATCTGTAATCGTGGGAGCCTGCGCCGGTTTCGCGCTACACCGTTATCAGAGCCGCCTGCAAAGCTGGCACTACGGCTTGGTGTACACCCCGCTAGTAGTTCCTGATATTTTGATGGGCATTAGCTTACTGCTTTTTTTCCTGGCTCTGGGCGTACCGCTTGGGCTTACTACCATTTTCTTAGCGCAAACCACCTTCTGCATCAGCTACGTAGCCATGGTAACATTAGCTAGGCTCCAAGATTTTGACTTTGCTGTCATCGAAGCTGCCCAAGATTTGGGGGCCAACTGGTGGACCACAACCCGACGTGTGCTCCTTCCTCTACTGGCTCCCGGCATAGCCGCCGGCGCTCTTTTAGCCTTTACACTCTCAATAGACGACTTTGTCATTAGCTTTTTCGTGGCCGGACCGGGCTCTACCACCCTCCCTATCCGCATATACAGCATGATTAAGCACGGATCGCCTACGCTGATTAACGCCTTATCCACCATTTTACTGATAATCACTTTTACGGCAGTATGGTTAGCTCAGAAGCTTCATCTATGGAGGACTCATGAATAAGAAACTTATTTCCGCTCTAGTCTCAAGCTTGGCGTGGTTGTGCGTGTTCGGATGCAACAAGCCTCAACCAGAGCTCCACGTATTCACATGGGCTGATTATATTAAACCCGAACTAGTGCAACGCTTTGAAAAGGAAAACGGCTGCAAGGTCGTGATTGACACCTTCGATTCCAACGAAGCCATGTACGCAAAAATTAAAGCTG
>JAAYZI010000365.1 GCA_012514925.1 Deltaproteobacteria bacterium
ACCTTTCTCGCCACAGGCTTCTCAACAAAACTATACCTGAGACAATACTTGCCGTTTTTATTAACCAAAGCCGCGTTGACTTGATCAAAATATCCGGTTTTGTACAGGGTTTTAATATCCTCGTTGATCAACGCAGCATCTACCCGTCCGGGCACAGCTTTAAGATTTAGCTTTATAGCTGCTGTATCGATGCGGCGGTTGCCCTGGATCTCAATCTCTGAAATCTCATAAGAGGCGCTCTCCGCAAAAACCACGACAGCAGAAAACAGCGTCACCAGTAACGCCCCCACCGCCACGAAACAACACCTCAGCGCTAAATCCGCCAACCCAGATACTTTAACCATAATATCTCACTCAACACTCATTAAATCTCCGCCGGGAACCATCTCCAAGGTCAGGTCCAAACTGGCCGCCAACTCGCGACTGTGGGTCGCAACAATCAAAGTGTTCCCCTGGCTGCGGTTAAGCTCCACCAGCAGAGTCTGAATCTCTCTTCCGGTTTCAACATCCAGATTACCAGTCGGTTCATCCGCCAAAACAACTCTGGGATCTCCAACAATTGCGCGCGCCACCGCCACACGCTGCTGCTCGCCTCCTGAAAGCTCTCCGGGGCGATGATGTCTGCGCTCTGCCAGGCACACCCTCTCCAAAACCTCATCCGCTCTGATGACTGCGCGTTTTTCTGGCCAACCGGCAATCACCAGCGGAATGCTGACATTTTCCCTGGCGCTAAACTCCGGCAACAGATGATGGAACTGAAAAATAAAACCTATTTTAGCGCCGCGAAAATCCGAAAGTGCGTCGCCTCTCAATGCGCATATATCCTCTCCATCGTAAAGGATCTGACCCGCAGTAGCGATATCTAATCCACCCAACAGATGCAATAGAGTTGATTTACCAACCCCTGAGCGCCCTACAATCGCCACGCTCTGACCGGAGACAAAACCCGCATTTAAATCGCAAATCACATTCAGCTCGCGGTGAGCATCCTGATAAGACTTACGCAGACTCTTAATTTCAATCTCCACAATCAGTTACCGTCATTTTTTAGGGGTGGAAACACTATCCGCGATACCGCCCGCTACTCATAACGCAGCACTTCCGAAGGCTCCAACCTGCTTGCCCGCCAAGCTGGATACAAAGTCGAGAAGGCGCAAATAAGAAGCGCCGCCACTCCTACCACCGTAAAATTTATCCATTCTAACTGCACTGGCACCGTATCTGTTGGGAAAACTCCTTGCGGCAGCGGGAAACCGTACTCCCTAAGGGCGATACTGCCGAAATAGCCCCCCAACAAACCCAGACTCGTGCCGATCAATCCAATCACGGTCCCCTGCACCCTGAAAATATTGGCGATACTGCTGGTCTTAGCCCCCATGGTTTTCATAATGGCGATATCCCGCCTCTTCTCAAGCACAATCATCACCAGGGTTGAGACAATCGAGAAACTCGCCAAAACCACCAACAGCAGCAGTACAATAAAATACACACGCTTCTCTAAGCCAATCGCGTCCCAAAGCTCGCGGTTGCGCTCGCTCCAATCTTGCACGTAGAAACCCCGCTGAGCGCCGCCAAGCGTGTCCATAATCTTTCGCGCCAACACAGAAGCGCGGTCAACATCGGCGACTTTAACCTCTATTCCTGAAACTGCATCCCCCATCCGGAAGAAGCGCTGGGCTTCGGAAAGGTCGGCGTACACCAAACCCTCTTCGTAACTAGACAACCCCGACTTGTAAACTCCCGCCAGGAGAAAGCGTCTAAAACGGGGCACCAGCCCAAACGGACTCGAAGCTACCTGAGGCGAAACCAGAGAGACCGCAGTACCCGGCATCAGACCCAACTTAAGACTGAGCGCGCGCCCCACCATTAAAGCTGGAAGGTCGGCCGATTCTCCATCTTGGTCCACCAAGGCAGTCGGACCAAACAGTTGATCCAGGGAGGTGCCTTCCTCTAAGTACCTGGTAAGCTCGGCTGCAGCCACGCCATCTTTCTCAATCCCCTGTACCAAAATACCGTGCGCAGCGCCGGAGCTACTCAACATTGCCTGATGCTGGGTGTACGCCGATACACTCACCACCCCCGGCACAGCCGCAATCTGCGCCTTGACCTCTTGCCAATCTCCAAGCTTGCC
>JAAYZI010000366.1 GCA_012514925.1 Deltaproteobacteria bacterium
ACTTACATCTTTTTTTTCCCTGCTCTGCTGCTGTGGCTGGGAGCTAACTTTTGTAACTTACGCTCGACCATCGCCCAATCTCCTCAGGGAGGACGCCTGTTGATGTTCCTTTTTGTAACCGGCATTACCTCCGTTTTCGGGATCAATCCAGAACGAAGCTTGCTCAAGCTACCAATGGCGATGGTGTACGCCCTCGGCATCTTCATGTTCAGAGACTTAGTCGGCAAAGTCGGAAGCACAAGACTCATTACCGCCTTGATCGCAGGCCAAACCATCTCTTCTTTCTACTCTTTGATTGAATCATCCTGTCTGGGCCAAGCTCCGCAACTCTTTGTAGGCACCGTAAGCGAGTCCGGACAACTCGCCCTGACCTTTATAGTCGCCCTAGGGTTGGCGATATACAAACCCGACTCGGCGGCCCCGTCTTCCGACCTTCAGGGTCTGCTCTTCCCACGCCTAAACACATGGACTGCAAAACCAGTTGCTGTGTTAAGCTTCATCACGTTCGGTGCTATTGCTTTCTCTTATTATTTCAACTTCAACCAAGCCATTCGGGTGATAGTGATCGCTTGCGGAGGAATCCTGGCGCTATTTTGCTGGTTGATTCTATTTGACAGCCTGAAGAGCCGAAACCAGGATTTAAAGCGTACACAGTGGGCTCTGATATCTTGCCTGCTCCCTCTTATGTTTGTAGCGCTTCTAGCCAACCTAAAACGTGGACCTTGGCTCGGAGTGTTTACCGCGGCTTTCCTGCTCATGTTTGTATGCCGCAAGAAATACATATTCTTACTGCTGATAGGTGCCTTAGCCACCCTTGTGGCGCTACCACCTGCGCGCGCCAGACTGGCGCATTCCTACAATGATTTTATGATTGCCGGCGGACGAAGCGTAATTTGGAAAGTCGGCAGCGAGCTTCTGACTACCTATCCCCTCGGCATCGGATACAAGAACAGTGCTTTCTTAAGGGAGTTCGCTCCGGAGGTGCCGCCAGAGTTACGCCACTTTCACAACACGGCTCTAAACGTTTTAATTGAAACCGGCTGGGTCGTCCTTCTTGCCTTTTGCTGGTGGATCTGGGCGGTACTGCGATCTGCCTTCCGCTCTTTCTGGACCCCACCCCTCAAAATACTGCCGCTAAGTATAGGCTGCGCCGTGATCTCATGGCTTATGGCGGGGTTGGTGGAATACAACTTTGGAGATAGCGAAGTTAAGCTGATCTTATTTTTGCTGCTTGGAATCTTAGCCTGGCAGGACAAGGTCGAAACGCCTAATCCAGATACTCCATGAAAGCCCGTCGCGGAAGCGGCGCTGACTGGAGATTAAGATTGCCGCTTTTTCATGCGATCAATAAAGCTGATATCATCTTTGACTTTATTGCGGATATCGCGGATGTCACGGTCTAACACCGACAACTCAGACATGCTCTGCGCGGCTGAGATCCCCTGCTTAATCATATCAATCGTATAGCGCCGAGACGAAACTAACGCATGCGGTTTAAAGCGGACCGCGCCCTGTTGTGGACCGTACTCTCTAAACTTGCGATCCCGCTCTGCAGCTAAACCTCGCAACTGATTCAGATTAGACTGAAGAGTTGACTTCATGCTGTTTATCGCTTGCAACCTCGCAGTAGAATGTCGCATTGCATAAGGACGTTGCGGCGCAGAAGAGCGTAGCGCCGCGACTGACAGTGAAGCTTTGGGATCTCCTAGGGCCGCCGTAGCTTGCGGCATCATAGCCGATCTAGACTTAGTCGTTCCTTCTGCCAGCCTACCTTTCTGATTATTAAGTTCGCTTAGCAGTGCAGTTTTTTCCGACTAAAGTTTTGCGATACGGCTCTCAAACGAGGCTCGTAACTGCGAAATCTGATTGTCTGCGCTGCTCTGCGTACCACGCTCTTGCGCGATCCTCTGCTCGGCTACGTAAAGTGCGGACCTAGTTTCCGCAAGTTGTTGTTGCGATCTGTTTAGTTCAGCTCTAACCCCCGCCAAATCCACGGCGCAACGGCGCTCTTTACGAATTAACTCCGGATCAAACTCTCTAAACCCAGATTCTGTAGCCGAGCAGACAGGGCATGGTGGAGGCTCTGGGCAAGCGCTACGCGCGCCGGAAGTATTTCCCAACAGGTCACGCTCCCGCAGTGGCGCATCAGCTTTGCCCGTAAGTTCAAACCTATCGATTCTCTCCTGCTTCTCTTTAACTTCGGCTTCTAAACCGTAAACCCGGCGATTTAACTCCTCGATGCTGAGCTCAAGCTCAGCCATATAATCCACAAGTTGGACACCATCAGTTCCAGTACGAAAAGCGCGCCCATCCGGCAGTCTACCTCGTTCGGGTTCCGCTAAACCAAACTCCCCAAAGCAAACGAGCGCTAAAAACAACGCAAAGGTCACTGTACAAGATCGTCGGAACTTACACATACGTTTGAACCTTTCAAATTGACCTTAACCCGGATATTTCTCGGCCATAAAATTAAACGGCATTCTGAAGCCTCCGGCTCTCTATTGATTCAGCCTGGCCCTGTCGGACTACCAAGGGTCGCGAGTTTTCGCCGGGGGCCTCTCCCTAGAAACAGGCGTATTATAATCTGTAGTTTTGAACTTAAAAACCCTAAGTATGCGTTCATGTATGGAATCGATTACACAAAATC
>JAAYZI010000367.1 GCA_012514925.1 Deltaproteobacteria bacterium
AAAAAGCTTTGATGCATACTTGGTACAATCGACATTAGCTAGATTGAAGCTAATGGGTTTATTATAAGTCTTCTCAAGCAGGCGATACTCACGCCAGATGCGCTTAAGCTTAATGCTTCTGGGTGGTGGTAAAACGCGAACCTCATAACGATGAGATTCCTTCTTGTCCTTCTTGTTGAGGTCCTTGATATCCATGTTGAAGTTTTTTTGCAGCTCAGCATCCAGGATGTCATAGTTTTCCTTGGACAAGAACACAGAAGCTGTTTGTTGCTCGCCAGTAATTTGCCTTAAGCAGCGCATGGTTGCTTGTAAAACAAAGACCCGGGAACTGGGGCTGCGGAACATTGCAACACCAAAGAGAGAGCGACAGTTCCAACCCTCGCGCCCTTTCCCTACCAGGATAAGAAACTGTTTCTCACTACCCTGGGTCCCAACTACATCCAGGTCGTTGAAATTTCGAATGTCTTCATCTTTCGTTATTCGATCATCGCCAACATTGACAAGTACTCTATTTGCCGGAACACCTAGGTCGGCCAGGACACGTTCAACAGCTGGGCGGACTTCGTTATTTGCCTCAGCAATGGTAGCAGCGAAGATCGCCAACTTAGGTGGCAGACCCTCATACGTATTTCCACCATATCTCTCCCAGAAGGACGTCACAGCACCTCTTAGAAACTCTACACTGCGGACATTTTCATATGCTTTTAGATCCGCGTCTTTCAGGTAGCCGTGTTGAATGGATTCGCGAAGACCGTACGCATAAACGACCTCAGGCAGAAGCTGTTTGTTGACATAGGGGGTGCCAGTGTAGTTGTAACAGCCTACGATTGAGGTGCTCTTAGCCAGCATATTTATTGTGTCGCGTAGGCTGGTTCTCTGGCCTGTGCCAGCACGTATGTGTTTCTCCAGATCGGCACCAAACAGGTGGTGAGCTTCATCAACATAGACCCCGAGCTGTGTCAGGCGGCATAGCTTCTTGAACCTTTGGTTTTCCAAGAGTTCAGATTCTTCCGTGATTACTCCCTCCTCTTCTCCATCTGTGCCATAGACCGAAGATAGCAGAGAATCAGACTTGAACAGCAGCTGTGCGGCGCTGTCCTCCTTGCGCTTTTTCTTTACAATGATCTTTTGGGTGTTTGAGATGATTATATTAAAGGCTGAGTCGTCCAATGTGTGAAGGGAAGCACCGCTTTCATCCAAGAAGTGGAACTTGATGTTGGCATCAAGAACTTTGGCATACTCGGGTGGCACGACCAGTGCTTTGTTGAAGGTAATGATCTCGCGAAGGGACTGGAGTACAGTTTTATCAGGTGCAAAGACCAAAGCATTGTGACAATAGATTTTTTCCTTTGGGTACTTGTTTGCAAGTAGAAACTCATAGAAGATGCAGGTTGCCATCAGAATTGTTTTTCCCAAGCCCATGGCCAGGGCATAGATGTAGTTTGGATAGGTCTCCCGGTACAATTTCATCTGTCTAAACAAATGATCTGTTTGCTTTTCCACTGCGTCAGGCAAGTTCACATAGCCCATAGGTGTCTGGGCAAAGTCCATTAAAGTCTGTTTCACTGAATAGTATGAAGCATCGGCAAAGTGGTTCCTGCGCTTGCGCCAGTCGTCGAACATCTCGAAGACCTGAGGATTTCCCATGAACTCCTTGAGAAACACATAAATTTCGAGTGCTTCAAATTGTGGCCGACGCAAGAATGCGGTTGGGTTCTCTTCTACGTCATTATAGGCCAGGTACTTCCGAGTCAAATCGTTATATCTAGATCGGATTTTTCGTCTGTTTGCTTTGTAATAGTAAAGGAGTTGCTCATAAAAAGCAAAGCCTTCCACATTGCCCTTGGCCATCAGAGCACCTCCACTTCCAGAGACTCGGAAATTAAATCGGTTATTTTTACTTTTATAGTTCCTACGCTTCCGGGAATAACATAAATGCCTTTGACCAGTTCACCCTTGTCTGGAACGTCCATAACTGTGGGTTTCATAACTGCCCCATCGAAATTCCAATCAATCATTACTGACTCCACCAATTGACGCCAATTCTCTACATATTCCCTTTGTAGTGAAAGCTTTTGCATAAGATTCATTGGATAAAATGATCGGATGACTAAGTGCTCGTCTTCCCTCAAGATCTCCACTTCCGCGGTACGTTTCAGTTGGAGCTCTTTTTTATCTCTCAAAATGTCGACAATTTGAACATCCAGTTTGTAGCCCGACAATTCCTGTTCAAAGGAAGCTTTCAAATCGGGTTCATGACCCATACATATAATCGTTATAGATTCCACAGGCTGTGCTGGGTTTTGCTCTTTGCGCTTTTGATATGCTTTATACGGCAGATTAGCTTTCAGCTCCTCAAGGTCAGCCTTAGAAGCTATGCGGTTAATCGGCATTATTTTTACCATTCGACCGTCTAACTCGCCGTCCCAAATGTCACTCTGGGAATAAGGCTGAATTCCTAGAGCCTCAATAATCAAATCTCGTGCCTCTAGAGGATTGCGAAAAAAGTCGTAATTATTAACATTATAAACTTCAAATCCTGAGGTGGATTTTCGAGTTAAATTCTCTTCAGGTAATCCTATACTCTCCACTCTTTCCATTTTCGATGCTAATGAGAGAAGCCTTTTGGTGGTTGTTTGTATGGCTCCTAGG
>JAAYZI010000368.1 GCA_012514925.1 Deltaproteobacteria bacterium
CAGTATCGCGCCGCCGATATTCCGCTTTTAACTGCGCCGATTTTAAGTGGTATGGCTGAGATTGTAATCGGTGCCCGTCCTATTGAGGAGATCGAGCATTTTTCCAGAACAAAGAAGCTGCTGCAAAGGTTTGGGAGTTTTGTGGTGCGAGTGTTAAGTCATGCTCGCGTGCCGGACGCGCCTAGTGGTTTTAGAGCTTTCAGCCGCGAAGCTGCTTTAAGGTTGAATGTTTTTAGTGAGTATACTTATACACTTGAAACTATCATCCAAGCTGGCCGGAAGAATATGGCGATTATCTCGGTGCCTATTGGTGTTAATGAGGTGATGCGTCCGTCCCGCCTGATTTCGTCGATTCCTTCTTATTTGGTGAAATCGGCTATGACTTTGGTGCGAATTTTTGCGGTGTACCGGCCTTTTGTTTTCTTTTTCGGTGCTGGGTTGTTTTTTTCAGGGTTAGGGTTGCTGCTCGGGCTGCGGTTTATGTTTTTTTATTTAATGGGCGAGGGTCAGGGGCACGTACAATCCTTAATCTTGACCGCGATTTTGCTCGGAATGGGCTTTCAGACCATCCTAGCAGCGTTTTTAGCCGATCTTTTGGCGGTAAACCGCAAGCTTCTTGAGGAGGTTCAGTACCGGTTGAGGCGTGGCAGGGACGATAGGTAGGGTGCGTGGACAATTGATTAAATAGGACAGGGGGCTTGGCAGAGCGCCATCGTCCAGGGCAGGGGCTTCCTGAACGTCAAAACTTTGGTTTGAGTAGAGAGGAAGTTTAAGAAGCTCTGCGAAGACCAATGTTGCAGGTGTCCGGGCGTGTTACCAAAATCTGATAAGTATTTACCACGCACCATATTTAGGCACCGCCAGATTGGCTCACGGGGCACACTGACCAGCAAGTACGGTTTTGCCAGCATGACGAGTTTTCGAAGAGCCTCTTCCGGATCTGGTAAATGCTCTAACACCTCACAGCAGATTATCAGGGGAGCGGCATCTCGTTCTGGTTGTAAATCTTCAATGCTGCTAACCTTAAATTCGATATCACACTTTTTTTCGCGTGCCGATGTCCGGGCTTTCTCGATAACATGTGATGAAAAATCACTGCCTCGTATACGTCGACCCTCTTTGCATAAGAAGATACTTAACTGCCCTTCCCCACACCCAACTTCATGCACTTCCCGGGCCTGGGTCATCCTAACCAGTTCCTCAACGTTAGCCAGGAACCGTTTCATTAAAAAAGCCGCTATTGGATTCTTGGTATTGTATTTATCGTAGACATTGCCCGCGACGATACCATCCTCGACAATCATTGTGATGTTCTCCAGACAAACGGATACGTGTTAAACTAAGCTGAGGCTTTTCGTCAAGCCGCATTAGAGAGTAATCTCAGAATCGTATCCGTTCACATGAATATTAAATTAGGTGATTACACTGTGCTACCAGTGCGATTATAATGAAAAAAAATGGTCCCCTTAGAGGGGGATGTTAGTAGATTTTGTGTAATCAATTCCGTACGTGAACGGTTACTCAAAATCAAAGGGGGGGCGTTAAGATCATGGCTGGACAGGTTAAAGGTTTACTATCTCCGTTTCTGCTCAAGCGGCGTCTTGCGGCCGCGAGGCCGCACCTAAATGGGCGGGTTTTGGACTTTGGTTGTGGCACCGGGGATCTGGCCGAGCTAGTTTCAAACGACAATTATGTGGGGGTAGACTTAAATCCAGACGTGATTGCTGAAGCGCGCCGCCGCTACGGCAAGCACGCATTTTTTGAAATAAACGACGCCACCTGGCGGTCTCGGCCCAATAGCTTTGATACGATAGTGTCTTTAGCGGTAATTGAGCATGTAAGCGACCATGGCGCATTCTTACGTGAGTTGACACCCTGCCTGGCAACGGACGGCCGGATCGTACTTACCACTCCACACCCCCATTTTGAGTGGGTCCATAATGTCGGTGCGCTCCTTGGTATTTTCAGCCGACATGCCGCTCAGGAACATGCAGCATTCTCGGATTGCAAGGCTATGAAAAAAGCCGCCTGCTCAGCCGACTTAGAAGTTATACTCTACCGCCCTTTTTTAGGCGGAGCAAATCAGCTGTTTGTATTGGCCCGTAAGCCCATCTAATCCATCCTGCCTTGATCCGGTACGATCCCTTGCACCGTCATTGGTAAAGCGCCACTTCGATCATGCCAAAGTAAAAAAACTGCGGTGAGGCATAGCCGTTGGCAGCCGCCCAGCTATTAACCAATTCCCGGCTGGTATTCTCATAACGGGTGAGCAGCACAAAGCTTCGCCGCGCTTTAAAGGTATCTTCAATTTGATCCTCAAAGACTTTCCGAAAAGGAGGGTAGTCAAGTAGGCAAGGAACATACTGCACCTTGCTTTTGACTGAGTAGCGTTTAAGCGGTGAAAGCAATACTTCTTTTACCTTGGGATCGTTAATCCATTCTACGCTAAGCTGTTCAGAGAAGCAGGGCTGCAAAAACACATCCAGTTCGTGCGTGCGCTCAAGTTCGGCGATTTTACCCAACGCTCCACGCCAATCTTCGGTGCTCTCAGGTGTAAATAAATAAGTTTGCGCCAACGTAAGCGTCGCCAAAAGACAGCCGCCGAGCATGCTAAGCGCCCTTATACGAAGAGGTCCGAAAAGAAGCGCTAAGATTACCGTTGCGGGGGCGTAAATTGAGATTAGGTAGCGTGAAAAGAAAATTCGTAGGCCAAACCCGGTGTGCATTCCAAAAGATATCAGTAGCGGCAGCGCAAACCAAAGGCAGAACATATGGGTCTTGTGAAAGTTCGGTGGAGGGGTCTGGGACGAAAAAGAGAAGAAAAAGAAAGCGGCGAGCACGGGAAAGAGCAAAATTGCCGAAGTCTGCAGCTCCAAAATGCTGATGGCAGCTACAAGGGGCAATACTGCCAGGTAGAGCGCATTAAATAGTTTTGTAGTAACCGTAGTAGGGGTGCTAAATTTTGTCTGGACACGAAGCATCAATAGCCAGCACAGCAGAGGTGTCAAAGCAGCAACTAAATCCAGCCAATCAGGGGTCCTAACGTGACGTGCTAAAAAGTCGTGGGACTGCCAAAGCGGCGCCAGGCTATAGAGAAAACAGCCTCCAATAAGTAGCGCCGCGGCTAGCCCCATAAATATTAGCTGGCGTAGCACGCCGGGGGTTTTTAGGGAGAGCAGAGCCCAAAGTGCAAGAGCCACAGCGGGAAAGAGGAATGTGGCGTGGCACCACACTGCGGCTGCGCCGAAGAGTACTGCTAATAGTCCTCTAAGCAGGTTTAATTCTCTTTGCCATTTAAGGAGTTCTAACCAGGCTAGGTGCAAAAAAAGGATCGCCAGGACATAAGGGCGCGTGGTGGTGGCGGCCCAGATAATATGGGGGCAAGAAAGAAAAAAGATAAGTGTGAGTGTTGCGGTTTTTTTATCGAGTAGTTGCTCTACGATGCGATACAGCACCAGCGCGGCTGCCAGCGCGGAGATCAGGGAGGGCAGGCGCAACGCTAGGTCGTTTTGGCCGAAAAGGGTGCGGGACAGGGAGAGTAGCGCAAAATAGGGGGGAGAGGTGAAAAGACTGATTACGCGTGAGGTGGCGGCGGCCCAAATATTTTGGTCGGCAACAAGAATGACGGGGAATTCATCTAGCCAAAGGCTGCGCTGCATTTGGCGCCAAAGTAGGGCGACTAGTAGGGTCGCCCATAGCGCTATGGCTAGGGTTGAAAGGCGCTCTAAAGGTTTTGCGGTTGACATGAGGGTTGATGCGTAAGAATTATCGTATCTGCGCAATAACAGTAAGCAAAGTAAAGGTCAAGGATGGATTGGTATCCGGTATCCGTTCATGTATGGAATTGATTACGCAAAATCCATAAACACCAAAGCTTGTCCCCTTTGAGGCCACAGGTCCCCTCTAAGGGGGCTCTTCTTAGGGGTGAAAATATTTTGGGGTGAAAACACTATCCGTCCACAAAATCAGCCGCTCCTAATCAGGGGGCGACCACTTTGGTACTTCTTATAACTGCACTGGTATCCCCCAAC
>JAAYZI010000369.1 GCA_012514925.1 Deltaproteobacteria bacterium
ATATGTTGGGTGAAGAGGACGACGAAGATGATGATTACATCTTTTCGTTCGCTGCGATCTGTCGGCATCTTGGGCTGGATCCAAGCAAAACCAGACACGCCATCATGACTGCTACCCGTAGAATCAGCACGAGACGCCGTGCAGCTTGACCAGGCTCCTGACCTCCCCAGCTGACCCTGCAACTTGCAGGAGAAAGCCGGAGAGAAATCAGAGCCCAACCGCGGGGCAACCCCGCTGAAGCAACGCTCCAGCGGGGCTTGTTTTTTTACTTATTAGGGGACAAAAATGTATGAGGAGTCCTACGCCTCCAGCGTCTGCACGTCGATACCAGCAGAACTCTCGCTTACAATCGCCATCATCTGGTCTACGCCGTTTAGCTTCTTTTTCTTAAGACGCTTCTGCTCCATCTCCTCGTCAGCCGTTAAAAATCCTCGTGAATTAAACTCCTCAAGCAAACCCTCAATCTCTTGGTGCTCAGTGTAAAGGCGCTTGAGCCGTGCATCAGATTCCATCAGATGCACGATTAACTTGTGGTCGGCCGATTCCATAAGCGGATACCTCCTCTAGTTATTACAAAGATTGATTGAAGAACAGCGAAATGAGATAAGACAAAAATCCGAATGGGTCCCAAGGTCACACTCGCCCTCTATGAAGCTTAATTTACCGGGAAGCTTAATTCACCGGAAAACTTAATTCACCGGCCGTAACAAACGGCTACCGTGCAAAATCAACAGACCTTTCTTTAATGTATAGGACTTACCGACATCCTTAGTCAAAGGAAATTTTTGTAGAATACAGACCCACTGCAACCCCTCATTAAAACAGATGGTATTTCGACAGAGTAAGGGTAGAATGTTCATTCTATTCGATTACTCAGCAAGAATTAAACAATCAAAAAAGTAAGATTACGTCCACTCCTCTCACCATCCCGGCGAAACGAGTGAAAATTCGGGTTTGAAATCGTACACTCCGTTACGTTTACCACATCCCCCAGGCTCTGCCTTACAAAAGCTTCAGCCGTATCCGCAATAGATAGCAGCCACCGCCCCTCCCTTGCGCTCTTTTTATAAACCGCCAAGGGTCCAACCTTATCCAAAACATCGGCTTCAACCTCATAGAGATCTGGACCTGCGCACGGACCAATTGCAGCCAAAAAATCCATCCCATCTGACTTCTGCATCTCTTTAAGAACCACCCCGATAATGTCCCCTGCTAAACCTCGCCACCCCGCATGTATTAGGGCGACTTCCCTACCCGCCGAAACAATAATCGGCGCGCAGTCTGCCGTCCGTAACCCAAAACCAATACGAGCTCCCATCCCCAACCCCACCGCCTGGACTACATCCAAATCCAGAAGTACTGCGTCAGATTTGTACGGCTCTGGATACGGCAGGCCCTCTCTTACGACTTCTAAAAATCCCTGCAAGCTTTGCTTTACTCTAAGATCAAGACAGATACTGCTATGAGTCTGATCGAGTAGACACAGGAGATCTAATGCCAGTGCCTGTCCAGCTCCGGAATAAGACTCCAACTCACTTAAGGTCTGACGCCCCGCAAAGCCATGCCGTAAACCTCGCTCTGCCAAGGACTCCGAGCTTAAAAACCGAAAACCTGATAACTCTTGCCACTGAAAATCCGGATTCATGCGCAACTTTTTCCTGGCTGTAAAATAACACTACCCATTCACAAATTGTAATCACCTAATTTATTATTCATGTAAACGGATGCATATCCGACCCCCGAAACACCTTAATTAACTCCTGGAAATCCATGGGTAGAGGGCTCTCGAACATCAGGCGCTCTTTGGTGAGAGGGTGATTAAACTCCAAACAACAGGCGTGCAAAGCTTGTCGACCAAAAGCCTTTGCCGCCTCAAGCAGTGGCTTGGGCAGCCCTGAAAATTCACCATAAAGAGCATCGCCTATAATTGGAGATCCGATATGCTGCAGATGCACGCGAATCTGATGGGTTCTCCCGGTTAAAAGTTTTACTTCTAACAACGCCGCGTAAGGCATAAGCTCCAAACACTCCCAATCAGAGATAGCGCTGCGGCCTCCCTCCGCAACCACCGCCATCGAAGTGCGCCGCTTCGGATGCCTCCCCAAAGGAGCGTCAATTCGTCCCTTTGCGCTTAGCTGCACCAAACGCCGCCCACGCGGGGTCACAAATGCAAGCGCCTGGTAAACCTTTTTCACCGAACGCTCCGAAAACTGAGCACTCAACATAGCCATTGCGGCAGGAGTCTTAGCCACTACCACAACTCCAGTGGTATCCTTATCCAACCGGTGCACCAGCCCCAACCGGGCGGGGTCAGAAAAACCAGCCGACCCCGGTTTAAAATGACCGATAAGAGCGTTAAGCACACTCCTATCGGGATTCCCTGCTCCCGGATGCATGCTAAGATTTGCAGGCTTA
>JAAYZI010000370.1 GCA_012514925.1 Deltaproteobacteria bacterium
AAACTAGCCCACTCAACCTAATGCTCAGACTAAGCTCTACTTGCTTACCGCAACCACAAAACCCCCTACACCTATCTGCTCACGGCCCAATTTGCTTCTAAATATATGCAGTTGAGCTGTAAAAGCATAATATCCCAGCATCCCAACAGATCCTCCCTAAAACCCAATCTTCGCCTGAGCCTCACGCCCGCCTTTCCCCCCGAATATCTTCTTAAACCAGGGTGAGGCTCCTCCTTGCTGGGCACCTTCTTCACTTCCTGCTCCAGCACCTGAACTTTGAATCAACCCCAACTCGCTGGCTATCGCCTCCAAGGTCTGGCGGGTTTGTTTCTGGCCCATGCTGTAAAGAGTGCGTCCGCTGCCGGGCCATAAGGCTGCGCGAGGATCATTGGGAACCGGCGGCAAGCGCCAAGGCATTTCACCTAAGTTATGCGCCGGCTCAAGTTCAGCCGCAATCTGGTCTACCCCTAAAAGCGCTCCTGAATAAGGGTTAATCACAAACACAATCCGATCTACCCCACCGACCAGGGTCTTAACGAAACTTAAATACAGATCAACCGCGGTCAAACCCAAAATAGTATCATCAATAACAATCGCTACCTGGTCGGCAGCCCGCAACAGCGCCCCGGTAGCCGGTCCCATGCGACCGCCGGTATCCACTATAATCACATCAAATAGCACCCGCGCCAGTTCGACCACACGCTGAACAATTGTCATACCATCAGTGTGGCAAATTAAATCCATCGACTCCGCCATGCGATCAGGCGGCATTAGTACAGAAACCTCACTGCTGATCGGAATCAACGCGTCAGTCAACGATTGCCTTGAAATCTCACGGGTGCCGTTAACCCACGCGCTCACCACCTTGGCCTCCGCTCCGTTCACAGTTAGAGAGCGGCTCAAGTCACGCGTTTCGACATCTAGATCCCACAGCATTGTGCGACAACGGTAAACACTGCAAACTTCAGCCAATGCCGCAGCGATTGAAGTCGCCCCTACACCACCCTTTGCGTGCGTGACAGCTATTACCTTACCCTCACGCGTGCGGCCTTCGCGCTTGAACTCAGCATGAATCGCCACCAGCTCCTGAAGAAAGTCGAGCGGATTCGCGCTATCGGGGAAAACCTTTCGCACCCCACAAGCATGCGCCGACCGAAACGCCCCTCCACCATAGGCGTCATCTCTCACAAACATAACGATGTGCAGCCAGGGAACAGTTGCCATGGACTGTCTAGCAATCGCCGTAGCGCGGTCTCCCAGGCCTGAGCCTAAAACCAGCACATCCGCTTCTTGCAACTTATCTCCGTAATCCTGCTCGTTTACGAGGTGGACCTGTAAATCGAGCATCTCCATGTCGCTCCGACTAAAAGCCTCAACACGCTTAGCGCAAAAGGCCTGAGCATCCACATTGATATCTAATATTAAAAGCTTCATATCTTAAAAACCTTTTGCTGCGCGCCCCTGTTTCTGCCATCAAAACTTGGCTTACGCCGATTTTCTGATGGATAAGTGTTCCATTTCAGGAAGTAAAAGAGCTTTCTGAAAGAAACACCGGAGCTGCTTCTACGCGCTCTATTAATCATATCGGCCGATACTCTCCAATCCAACACCCCTAATTTTCAAACAAGTTTCTACTCCTCCTGTTAGTTTGCACCATTTTGCTGCACATTAGTTCGCTGGTCCCCACCTACCCCGGCTACTTGTTCCGTACTGACTGCCGAGACAGAGGGAGCCCCTCCGACTAGTTCAGGAAAAAACAGCTTAATAAAGAAGAACCCTACTCCTACACCAATTATGATTGCGGTAATCAACGTCAACACCTCAATCCAAAGCGAAGACTCTGCCCTTCCCATGCTCTGAGAGAGGCGTCTAACCCGGCTTTCATCAATCCCCGCAGAATTAATAATAACCTGTGTAGACGTATTGGGCGTTTGCGGCTCCTGACACACAATTTCTTCGTAATTTAGGGCACTCTCCATTCTAGGAGGAGGAGCATGACCCTTACGCTCTCCGCGGTACTGGCTTACGATATCCACCGTTTCGACTACATCTAAATCGTCTTCAGGCTCCGCCCTAGACGCAAACGCTGCACTAAAGGGCGAAGCCGCCATAACCGTGCCATGTGCGCCAAAACCGGAGAGAGCCACAGTGGCTTCTCCGTCGGCATACACAGGAGTCGCCGCAGGTCGCGCTTTTCCAAATAAACGCTCTTCCGGCAGCATTTCGTCCGTCCCGGTAACACTATCTTGATCTTCGACCTCGTCTTCGTACAACGTCGCTGCTTCCTCGTCCTCCACCGCTTCATTTTCATGGGTGCATTTAGGACCAACAAACGCACCGCTTTGATGTTGGCTGATATGCAGCATCATACCTTTACTAATGATGCCACGGTCTGGAAGCAGCTCATGCAGATCACAGAACATGTCAGCGGCAGCTTGATAACGTTGCAAGGGATCCCGCTCCAAAGCGCGCTTAATCACGGCATCCAAGCCCGGCGGGATCTCTGGTCTCAAGGTACTGGGAGGGGCAGCGTCCGATTTTAGGCGCATCGTCATCGTTGCGTAAACACTATCGCCACGAAACGGTGATTTACCGGTAAGCATCTCGTACCCCAAAATCCCAATGGCATAGATATCTGAACGCCAATCAACCTGTGAGTTAAGCATGTACTCTGGGGCCACGTAATTAATCGTACCTACCACGCCGCCGTGCTCGGTCAACTTTGAGCTATGCCCTACTCGCGCAATCCCAAAATCGCCGATTTTAACCATCCCCTCTGTTGTGAGCAAAATATTTTCCGGCTTTAAGTCGCGATGTACAATGCCTGCATCATGGATAGCTTGCACGCCTGAGCAGATCTGACAGAGGATATTCACGGCTTCATTAATAGGCATTAACTGGTTGCTCTCAAGACGGGTTGCCAAGTCACCGCCACCTACATATTCCATGGTATAAGCAACTAAATCCCCATCCCGCAAATATTCATAGGCGCGCACCACATTTGGATGGGAGACCCCATAAGCCGCAAATATTTCATTGCGAAAACGCTGTGCTGCAATTTTATCCTGCGCAACTTCTGGAAACAAAACTTTGACCGCTACCATATGACCAGCGAGCTCGCGATGACGGCAGGCATACACCAATCCCATGTTGCCCGCCCCCAGGCACTTAATCACCTCATACCGGCCGGCAATCACCGTTCCAGGTTGGAGGCTCATAAAATGCTCATCACCCATTCTCATCCCAAAATCGACTAGCCTTCAAAAAAGCAGCAGCTAATAATCATACCGATGCCTCAAAGCTCACCGCCTGTCCTAAACGACAATCATACAGACGTGGAAATTCCGTTTACCAAACCGTATCAAATCCCCGTGACCAATCACGGTCTTATCTCCGGACAACCTCTCTTCTTCATCTTTGCCCATGCGCTTAATGATAGTACCGTGCTCAGATAACTGGTCTAAAATCTGCGCTTGATTATCCTCTCCCATCCGCAAAATAGCGTGCATCGGAGAAACGCTCTCATCCGATATCACCAAGAAATTACCATTTCCGGCCGCCTCCGAAGTAACGATCAAGCGCCCACAGCGCAAATCAAAAACTTCTCCATTGGGGTTATTATCGAAAGAAACCATAAACCCAACCAAACGCCCTTCCTTGGCCCAAATCACGCGGTCCCCCTTCGCAGGGGCGGACGAGGCGGCTTGCCGGGATTGTGGAGCTGAAGAACTAGGGGCGGACTGAGTATGCTGGTACGGAGCCCGTTCACGCTCGCCTTCTCGGTGCGGCTGCGCCCGTCCGGCTGGCAAATAAGAGCTTCCTTGAAACGGAGAAGACGGAACATGAGGGTCTGGTGCGGCTGCCTGACTGGAAGATCCCTCTCCCGTATCGCGCGCAAACCTCGCCCTGACCTCACCAGTGATCTCAGGAGTCAACATGACGGTTCTATTTCTAGCACGAGGTGCAGAACTGGTTGATACTTCACCCGACCCACCCGTCGCCCTTGATTCCATATCCTTATCACTCACCATCTTTAAGTTCTCCTTATAACCAACATCACAACGCGCTTATTTACTTAAATGAAGCATGCTTCCCAAAACCACCAAGAGCGCGCCCAGCAAAGAAAGCATTATGACGATCATAAAATTCTTTAACAGACCTCTTCCCGAACTTCGTGCTTGCGGCACTTTATGTTGATACCCCAGACCATGACTCCCAACCTGGCTGGCACCAGCTGGGGGCTGCTGCCTCACCTGACCTCCAACTGGAATAATGGCCACGGTGATATTGTCGTAGCCGCCGCGCGCTTTCGCTAGTTCAACCATTTTAACGCAAGCTTCTTGTGGATTATTAGCGGTCACAATCTCTGCGATCTCTCTATCCGTCACATGCGAATAGAGTCCATCTGTACAAAGCACTAAACAGTCCCGAGGTTCATCTTCTGCGGCTTCCCAAATCCAAAAACGTTGAATATCAACCTCGAGCCCCGGCTCAGAGCCGATCGCTCTCGTCAAAATATGCGCTTGCGGATGCGCCAGAGCTTCATCCGCGGCGATGTGCCCCTTCTCTACTAGCTCTTGCACATAGGTATGGTCTACGGTGAGTTGCTGAATCTGCCCGCCGCGGACAAGATACGCGCGTGAATCACCAACATGCCCCATCACTATTTCCGAACCGGCAAAAATCACGCCTACGATGGTAGTGCCCATTTGAGCGAAGGCCTGATTCTGACGACGCAAAACGATAATGCGGTTAGCTTCTAAAATTGCGCTTTTAAGAGCTGCCACGGCGGGACGTGCCGGCAAGTTTTCTAAATCACGGCGAATCGCGTCAATCGCAAGCTGCGCCGCCAATTCTCCACCGCTGGTGCCACCCATGCCGTCGCATACCAGCCAAGCCAATCCCGATGGCGATTCGATAACCGCGTAGCGATCTTCATTTAACTCCCGCTCGCATCCGGTATCCGTTACGGCGGCAGGAATCTGTGAATTATGAACTTCTCCTTGATCGAAGCCGAGTTCGTTTTCCAAATCAGAACCTTCCACTAACATGCATTAACCTTTTATTTCCAAAGCCAAAATTCAGTTAGATACTCGTCCTCCAATCATACGGTCACTACTCCGCACTCTCATACACCCGAACACACCGCGCCTCACTTCTCAGTCTCCACCCTCCAGCATCGGCACTTCAGCCGGATAGCTATAACTCCGATGTATATAAATTTGATTCAGAACAGGTTCGGTCCGTTCCGGGATTTATTGAAGTGATACCGAGTCTTGCAGTGTAGGCCCCTAATAAAACAGTGTATCTGTTTACATAAGTCTTAAATCTATGGATTACAGTCTAGTATCCATTCACATAAATATTAAGTTTAGGGATTCCAATCTGTTACCAGTATATTTATCATAAATGTTACTTTCTCCGGAGAAAGTAATATTGACTCCACTTAGCGCTCAGGCTGGAAACAAAAATTGTGTAATCAATTCCCATACGTGAACAGTTACCGAAGCGTAATCAGCCGCCCCCTTTTGCCACCCTCACGCCCTACGCCGATAATTTACGGATCTCAAAAAAATATCCAGATTTCGCATCTGCCAGCCGTGCCTCGTAACCTTGTTTTAGTATCCATGCGGCCAATATTGACCAAGCTTCTGGTTCTACGCGCCTATCCCCTGACTTCCCCACTTTCTCTCGCAAGGGTAATCCAGCCTCGACCCACTTTTTTTTAAGATTTTCAAAGCGACCTCCTACCAACGCTCTCAAATTTGAAAATGATTTAACTGGAATCCACTCACCAGCTTGAGCACTGGAAGCGCTTTCGTTTGCTGCTCCAATCAACCCACTCGCCTCCAACCCACGCATCAACTCAGATGCGATAAGCTCTGCATTTACCACCAAACTCTGCTCTAACGCTGCTTCAAATTCGGAACTATGAAACTCCAGTAGATCTGCCGCCAGAGAGATAGGAACATTCACCTCAGTATCGGTAAGACGCCTGGGTTTCTTTGTTTCCGCCATGTAACCTCCTTTCAAAAGCCAAAAAAACTTTCTGGAAAATTTACATCAGTGATAGCGTTTCCCGTATCTCAGAAAACAACTTGCGGCGATTAACAGGCTTAGTCAAGTATTTAGTAGCCCCAGCCGACATAGCCTGGGCTGAAATCCGCTCCTCAACTTCCCCACTAACTATAATCACAGGCACAGCCTCTCCATATTTTGCGCGCAAACTGCGAAGCAGGGTAATACCATCTCCATCCGGCAAGTGCACATCTGTAATCACCATGCGCGGTCTGCCCTGCTCGGCAACAATTGACATTGCCTCTTTAAACGAAGCCGCTGTGACATAACGCAGGTTCAAGGCTTGTGCCACACGCGCATAAAAAGTGGTCACCTCAGGATGATCATCCACCAATAAAATCCACTGTCCATGCGCCTGAAGATCCACCTCTGACATGACACACGCCGGTAAATACAGACCAAGGCAATTAGACATGCCGTCTTTTGGGACCAAACACTCAAACTTACCACCACTTAGCCTGGCAAGATTTAAAGCCGCTTGCACACACTTTTCACCCCAATCCGCGCTAATCCAATTTGAAGCTGGTTCCGCAATCATCTCTCTAATCCGTCGATCCACTGGGCTTCCCTCATCACTTACTGCAAAAAGCACATACTCATCCTCTTTGCTAATACGCAGTTCCATAGCCCCCTGCCCCTTTAGGCGGCTGCCAGCCACTTGCAGCAGAGACCGTAGAACGGTCTCCAAGAATTCACGTCCTGCAACCTTAACGCCAGTGCCCTCCGGAACTTCTTCAATAATTCTCAAGCTCGCTCCCAACCTTAAATTCCGCTCTCGGCCGTAAAGCTCGATCTCAGATACAATTCCCGCAATGTCGCTTTGCTCCAGGCGCTGACCATCTCTAAGCTTAATTAACTCCCTTACCAACTTTGCATCCGTAACCTTAGCTGCCAGCATACGCGCATACAGATCGATTTGGTCTAACGGCGAAATCAAAGACGAATCACTTTTCTCAGATCTGAGTGAGGGCTTAGAAGTCTGCAATGCCTCACGCAAATTCTCACACTGAATTACAATATCTTGAGCCAAATTGTTGGCGTAGTGCACTACTTGATTAAGTTCAAAATCTCCCTCACTAAGCGATTGCTGTGAGCTGGAAAGAGCTCCCGACGATATAAAACGTAAGCGCGACACCTCCAAAATCAGTCGCACTTGCGCGGCCACATTTACAATAGCGCGAAAAAATCTCTCAGGTCCATAAAGCCACAGACTCCGCTGGAGTGGTACCAACAGCGCCAAAACTTCTTCCTTATCGGAGATCACCGCACGGAGCTTTACAAAAAAGAACCCATGGGCCTTAGCTTTAAGCCAGTCGTACAACGTAAACTCCAACTTTTCACCCAGACTGCGGCTGAAAATAAGTCCATGATCGACTGAGACCTCTCCGACTCTTTGCATTAAGCCACCACCATAAGCATCGTCCGAATCCACCTCCTCTAAAGTAAGACCATTTACAATCTCAACCCGGCCGTCGCCAAAAAGTATCAAGCTGCGGCGCACCTCCAGCATCTCGGCAATCTGCCAAGCCAACCCGCGCACTAAGGAGAGCGACGACATTCCCCATTGGCCAGCCTGAATGTTAGAAAGCCCTACTCCTCGCATCACACAATAGAGCCGGTTTAAAACCGAGGCCCTAACCACAAAAGGAACGCCCAAGAGGATTAGGAGCGCGGCTGGGTTATAGATTTTCAGCGCAACAGATATAACCAGAACCAACGACGCCAGCGACGCTAAACCCCAAGCATACGAACTCGGCCAAGGTAAAGTGCCATAGATGATCAAAAGCGCACACAATACACCCAAACTAAATGCCCCGCCCACCGCTGGAAAATGTAAGGCAAGCCCCCACCAGCCCCAACCCGTCACAGCAGTTATCAAGGCCATTGTTTGCCAACCACGCGGCACTTTTTGGCGCAACAAAACGGCAATCGTGGCAAACTGTGTAACAACCAATCCAATCCAGGTAATCGCAAAGCTTGCTCCCTTTTGGCCAGTGAAATAGGCTGCGATGAAGAACCCCGCCGCCCACAACACCCCGACCACCGACAACTTCCAAACCAAACTCGCCGCTAATTCAACCGCGATTTCACGAGCAGCCAGCTTTAAAAAACTCATACGCTGCGAACTTTCAAGATTGCTCTCTTTCACAAAAACCGGCCCAGACCCTACGGAGAATTCAAGCGCACTGATTTCACTACTTCCTGAGTTCAAACCGAGCGTAGCTGGTTCTTTAAAACGCCTGGCAGCCAATAGTAATATTCCAACTGCAGCGACAACGACGGGCAGACCCGCCCAATCCAAAGCCGTTCTCTCCTGTGTTGTCAAAAGTTCTATCACCCAATAAGCTCCGACAAACAGAATGGAGGGATAAACGGCTAGTAGTAGGTCAAACCAACGTATGCGAAGCAGCCCAAAACCCAGATAAATCAAGGCTAAAGGTAAAAAAATGGCCCGCCACGGATTTAAATCCAAGATTAATGCGACAATCACAACTACAGCCGCCAAACCCACGATATACACCCGTAGAAGCCCCAACGAAAAAACGCGAAGTCTGCGAATCAGAATAAGGTTGAAGGCAACCAGATAAAAAATTAAAGAAGCACGCGCAATAAAATAACGAATCCCATCCCCGCACAAAGCACCGATGGCACTGATAACTACCAGAAGCATCAATTGAGGGGCCGTCACGCCACGATAGAAAGCGGAGGAGTCCGCCGTAAACACAAGCTGCTTTTCTGCCCCGTAGTTATTAGGTTTGACCATGCCTTCTCTGGTTCAACGAATCTCAGGATCCATAGGCTTAGCGCAGACTGAACAAACCACCAGACCGCTAACCTCGGGGGGCATCTGCGGCTGATGCGCAAATGTAACTATATAGCTCTGCGAGCCACAGCCTGAACATTTAGGATAAGAGTCATCCATGTCTAAAAATAGTTTGCGAGAGGTTGGTGCAACGTACATCTCCAAAAAATCGTGCAACGACAGCCCCTCCATGGAGGAACCTTGCGGGTCGCCGATAATTTCTTTGACTCTGGATAAGAACTGTTCATTGCCTGCTTGCCCAGTGCCTTTAACAATATAATCTGCAGCGCCCTCGCTTATAAAACGCTGCCTTAAATGCACCGAAGGATTTCCGGTAAAGACTATTACCTCCGCCGCCCTTGCCTCCCGTCTAATAACGCCAAAGAGGTATGAACCAGACCTGTCCCCCAAACCGATATCCAAAACAACAAGCCGAAACTGCTCCCGCATCAAAAACCCCTCTGCTTCACCTACGCTCTCGGCAGCCTCCACAGCGTAGCCTGCTCCCGAAAACAGCTTCTCAAGCCGCTGCCTTTCTTGACGTCCATCTTCTACAATTAAAATATCCTTCATAGCGCCCCGGCATATTTTAAAACGGCATTACAGTTGCGACTACTGCACGGTCAAAACGAAATCACTCCATTAGCCTTCAACCTCCAATCCCTTCAATACCTAACCCCGCACTGCCCTCCAGTAAGATGCATCTCCAGGGGCA
>JAAYZI010000033.1 GCA_012514925.1 Deltaproteobacteria bacterium
CGTGCAATCAGACGGTGCGTTGCAATCGGCAGGATAAAACAGAGCTGGCAGAGCATAAGAACCGCCAGCATCAGCAGCTGCTTTGATATTTTCCAAACGAGCCTCATAAGAGAGCATTATATATTCCTGAGCGGCGATGCCAAGGGAGGGTGGGGGTTGGCTAAGCTAGAATGTCGAGGATCTCTTTATCCCGTTTAAGCATTAGGGAGAGGTTCTTGGCTTGGACCTTAACATCTTGGGCAGCCACTTTGGCATCTACCAAGGTATCCACGTCTATATTACCGCGGGCAACTTTTTCAGCTGAGGAGTTTAAGTTTTCCCTGGCACGATTTAGTCCAGCCAGCGCTGTAGAGATTGGGCTCACCATGGGGTGTGTATCGGCTCCAGCGCGGCCAAACTTTAGCTTTTTCTTCTGGCAGAAAGTAAGACCTTGCCGTTTCAGCTAAATACTCTGCTTCTCAATAAAAACACCCTTGTCCACCTTGGAGAAGAAGTCTTGATAGAACCTAGGGTCTTCTAATTGCTGAACGCCCATCGTGCCCCCCAAATTATCGAGCACCTTACGTTGAAAAATCGCCCGTACTTTAACCTGCTTGCCAAACTCGGTGATATTCACAGAAGCCTCGGTAATGGCGTTTTTGCTGTAACGAGGTTGGCCGTTATTGGCTCCTAAATAAGCAAACGCTGAGGCCCAGGGGTCTTCAACGTCCACCTCTTTGGCGGCGGTTATAAATCCCAAATCGCGGTCAGCATTCTTGATGATAAAGCCCTCATCTTGCAGGACGTCGATCACGGCTTTCATTACGCGTACACTCTGCCCTTTGGTGTTGTCGTAGCTGCGGGTCTGAAACTCCCGAATTTGAAGCTGTGTGCGTTGGGGCTTAGGGGGCATGGGAGCGCAAGCGGTTAGCAGTAGAATTACCGCCGCAAATGAGGTTGTATAGATACGATAGCTAAGTGGTGTCATAGTAACTGCTCCTTAGAACTTGCTAGAATGATAAGAGAAGTCTTTGACGCGAGAACGGGAGTCGAACTTGATCACAACCGTCAAAGTTTTTTGGGTGGTTGCTGTGGCCCCCGCCGCTTTTGAATAACCTCCTGTCAAACCTCCGAGCAGCAGCACGTTTCCAGCAAGACCTCCCGCACCGGCTAGGCCGCCCACATCTCCGCGATCAGTGGAGTAGGAGGCTTCAGTTGCAATTTTATCGTAGATCCAAGTTTCGTCACCCTCTGCATCCCTGGTGGCGATGTTGGGAGACCCCAGCGCTTCCGCCACTTGGGCCTGTGACATGCCGCGTGCGATGCGGGTTTGAACTAAGCCTAAAGTAAAATCGCGCTCCTGGCTGGAATGTAAGCTGCGTTGATGGTCCGCCGCGCTCATACAGCCAACAGTCGTTGCTAGAAAGCACACTCCAATGACGTAAGCGTAGATCTTCATATTGACACCCAGAAAAAACTAACTCATTACGATTATTATTTAACTACCCGTATTTTAGACAAAAACGGACTTTTCTAAAAAAAACGGGCAGCCAAATAACTGCTCCTTACAACTTATAGATCCCTTTAGATCTTCCGCACAAGGGTTAAGAAGGGCTTCCCCTTTTCCTCTTGATAATCGCACCTAGTAACAGATTATAGCCCCTAAACTTAATATTTATGTGAACGGTTACTGAACTCTCACAGGTTCGTTTTTAGCCTAATAATATCGCAGAGTTACCTTTACTTTCTCTGGAGAAAGTAAAAGTGTAGCGGTATTATTTAGGCCAAAGCAAACAGTTTCCAGAGGGCTTGAACTTTACCTTGGACCTTTGATGGAGTCGTAATAGTCTCCCAGCCAGTTGCGGGTATACGACGCTACTAACCCGGCGGCGATGGCGGTGCCGATCCCAAGCGCTGTGGTGAATGCGACCGGGGTGCCGAGGCTTACTGCGGCGGCGGTGGCATAAAAACCTACCTCTCCTACGGCGATGCCGGCACCGATTGAGCCTAGGCTTACAACGCTCTCCCTTCTAGCGGTCGGAAAGGAATAGTCGCCGTTTTTTATGTCATTCGAACCTGCTTTATAGCAGCGGTAGAACGCTCCAAGCGCTGTGACAATTCCTGTGGCTGCGCGGGTTAGACCCGCTCCGATGCTTTGAACTTGGGGGGCGATTAAGCGCGGAAGAGAGCTCTCAGACAGTCGCGAGAGGTAATGACCGATTCCAAGGAAGGCGTCTAGTGGTCCGGCGGTAGGGCTTTCAGTAGTTGCAGTCGGCGTAGATGGAGGCTCTTCCGGAGCAGTGAAGCTTGGCAGCGCGTAAGGAGCTCTGGATGTTTGTTCCCTCTGCACCAGGTTGCGGTAAATTTCATCTAGTGGGGATGATCGGCGAGGCGAAGTTTGGACGGGTGGTAACGGCATATTAATTCCTCCAAAACATGTAAGTACGAACAATGGAGGTTCGGGTGAATTTCGGGAAAGTTGCTTGCAATTGCTAAAGGGTATCCGAGCTAGGTAGCTGCCCGGGTCACCGCCTCGTCCCAGTACTCCTTGACCCTTTGGGTAAGCCTGGCGGCCGCTTGCTCCAGCACCTTGGTTGCCAACATGCACCCACCGCTAAGAAAATCCTTGGGGCTAATCTCTTTTGCCAAGCCGTATAAAACGCCTCCAGCCAGTGTGTCACCCGCTCCTACGCTGGATACGATCTGCGCTGGGGGGAATGCCGACGTTTGAAAAACACGCCCATCAAAAGCCGCTAAAACCCCACGCTCGCCCGCGCTTATCACGGCGTTTGGCACCATCTCTTGCAAGCTCTTAAGAGCCGATTCCCAGTCAGTGACGCCGGTCAAAACCTGCGCTTCCTCGTCGTTTCCGATTATTAAATCAATACGGTCCAGCAAGCCTAGCATCTCAGTTCGAAACTCCTGCACCAAGGGGACAGCGCCAAGAGTTAAAGCGGTTTTGCAATTATGACGCCTTGCAAATGACAGCGCCTGTGCTATTCCAGCCCGGGCCTCTTCACCAAGCGGCAGTAGATATCCTTCGATGAACAACCACTTTGAAGCCTTAATAAAATCCTCGTAAACATCAGAGGGAACAAAACCTGCGGCAGCGCCCAAGCTAGTGCGCATAGTACGTTCGCCGTCCGGAGTGACCATAATCAGGGAAACGCCCGTGTGACCTTGTGCAGTGAAATTGGGACCAACCTTAATCCCCACTTCTTCAAGCTCAGCCGAAAATCTCCTGCCAAACTGGTCGTTGCCAACCTTTCCCTGAAAGGCTGTTTCGGCACCAAGCTGCCTTATGGTAAAAAGTGAGTTGGCCACAGAGCCGCCGCTGCTAAAACTGATGGCAGACGGCGGAAATTCGGCTAAAAGAGCCTCCTGCTTGGCAGCATCAATTAGGTCGCTGCTTCCTTTATCAAACGCGTGAGTGCGTAAAAACAGATCCTCGACATTGACGCTCACGTCTGCGATGGCATTACCTATGCCGCATACGTCTAGAGTTTTCAACATCTCAATCAGCTTTGAGACCAGAGCTGCTTAAGGCCTTCAAGGTGCGCCAGAAGTGGCGGCGGTCCTCGCAGGCGTCAATCACGGGCTTGGCAACCAAAACACGACTAAGCTGGTTCTTCTTATCTACCGTCCAGATGTACGGGACCTTGCCCTGCCTTGCCTCGATTTCCATATCCACAAATTCGGCTACCGGCACCATATTCTCATTCCAAGTGTCTCTTGGAGCACGTTTAAAGTGCTTACGGAAGCGTCCTTCGGTTAAGGCGAAATCAGCGAATGTGAGTGGCAGCTGCATCGATTTAACCTCGCCATCTTCCGTGTATTTTAGAGTGTAGGTGTGCCAATCTTGATTCGGACTGGGATTCCCGCTTAAGTCCAGACACTCGTTTGGCATGTCCCCCTTGACAGGATTGTACTTAAAGAACGGGTAGGCCCGGGATTCCATCGCCAGTTTAGCTTGGCGCTTACCGGCATCATCTGGAATTCCATGCTCGGGCTGACAGGCGCAATAGATATTAAATATAGCAGGAGTGCGCTGCATTAAACCCTGGATAAAGCCTCCAATCATGTGCCCAGCCGCATTCGTACCGCTTTGAAGCACGTAGGTAGTGCGGTGTGCCATGGCGATAAGCCCCATCTCTTTTCTGATCTCCTGCTTTCC
>JAAYZI010000371.1 GCA_012514925.1 Deltaproteobacteria bacterium
ATAACCGACGAACACCGCCCTTAGATACCGGGTCGCAGCAGCTATCGGCTCCCTTATGGAGCTGGGGCGAAGTTACACTGTCACCGCAAGTTTCGGATTGGCTGGACAAGGTTTATGTTGATTCCGTTCCGAGCATCATGGTCGGCGTCGCCGCCGAATTTTTTACGTGTTTTCGGATAACCGAAATGCTGGCAGGCAGACTTGAGCTTAAGGAGTTGCAAACAGAAGTCAGTAACTTGGCAAGTGCTGCTTCGGAAGTGCTAGACCACATGAAGAGCATTCCAGGCAGGCTTTCTAAGGAAGAACTTCAGCGGGATAATATGTGTCGCATATTGGCGCGCAGTGAAATTCCTGAAGCGGCTTTAGAGCTAAAAAGTTCATTAGTCAAGCTGCGTGCTATCCTTAAACAGGATGATTTCGTGCGCCTAGCAGAAGAGTATGAAGCGGCGCAGAGCTATCGGGAAGGTGGTGACGGAAGCGAACAAGATCCGGCTAGAGAAGCCAACATGACACGGCAAATCATGGTTAAGCACTGTGAAACTCTGATCTATTGGTTTGACAAACTGTCCGATCCGCATGAAAGCAGTGGGTCTTGCGAGTTGAACAATACGCTGGCGTGGTTGTTTTCTGCAAATGAAGGCGTGAAGCGTCATGTATCATTGAGTCTCCCATCTGAAAAACAGGTGGTGGCACTGCCGTTATGGGTGTTGCGGAGTGTGATGCACCATGTAGCGGAGGAGTTGATTAGGATTCGGTCCCGCGCACATGATATGCCGCTGTGTGAATTGAGTTTAGAAGACCTATCAGTATTTGAGAGTGGCTCATCGGACCAGGCCGAATCTCCAGTAGCAAAGCTGATTGCGGCGGCGAGGGACGCGGACAATGAGCTTATCGTGATGGTCGACTGTAACGGTGCCATTCGCATGAATACTTGTCTCATGTCTGGTGCAGACGATGCCGTTTTGGATCAGTGGGGTCGAGAGTTGGCGTCACGCCTTGAACAGGTAGAGGCTTTTCTGGCAGAAATTGGGGGTAAACTAAGCACTGGCGTAGGTAGAGGAGACAACAGCGTTGGGTGCTACGTTTCGATCCATCTGCCGCGGGCGACAGAATTGGACCATATAGTCGTAGGCATCGAGACATCGGAAGAGCCGAGCTATAAGAACTTGCTTGGAGGTGCTCTACAGCCGATTGTTTTTAAAGTTTGTGGTGGGAGTGGGAAGGGCCAGTTGGTACCTCCCTTTCAAGTGCAAGCTCCGTCGGTAATACTGCGTACAGAGGAGGCGCGCCGCTGGGTTTCGAAAACGATCTTCACTACTGCGTGGTTGGGCGCGAGTGGTATGAAGATTGATCGGCTGTATGTAGAGGTGCTGCCTGGTGTGACCCAGCCGGGAGTATCGGGTTCTGCTGGTGAATTTCTGCCACGTATCAGCCAGGGCGGCAAAGAGGGGAGGCTGACGATCAAGTGCGAATGGGACGGACACGATCAAAAGCTTTGGGCGGAGAGTTCTTGCGGTATCTCAATGCGGCAGGAAATGTTTAACTCTAGTGCGATGAGGGGTGCCATTTTGAATTTGGCAAAGATGGCTGAGATTCGCAGTTTACATTTGCCATCGGTCATCTGTGATAAAGAGGAGATGCGTGCGTCGGTGGAGATGCTTGATTCTGCGCGCTACATTGCAGCGAAGCTGAAGAAGGTGTGCGGCGGCAAGCCCATTATTAACATTGCAATGGAAGAGAACAACAGAGCAATCGAGTTACCACTAAAGATTAAGGCTGAGATGGTCGTCTTCGTTCCGACATTACGCATATTTACTGCGGAAGGTTTACAGGTATATAGGGGTTGCTTCTCGCCCATAAGTCGTAGTTTTTTCGGAAGCGTCCAAAAGCCTGCATTAATCCGCAGCGCGATTAGTAAGATTAACGGGGCGATGAGTAAAACTTTTCACTTACAGGATAGGCCTACGCTTCAATCCGACGATCCTTACGTAGAGCATGATCTGGCAATGCATCTGATGCATTCTAAAGTTTTGGCGCCGATACCTTTCATCTCTCAGTTGGCGAAACTTGGCCGAGAGTTTGCGCCGGGAGCAGATTTCGAACGGGCGCTATTGAAGATGTTCAAAGACGATTGGATGATTGTAGAGTCGCAAAGGGGGGGAGAGTGGCTGGCGGTTGAGGATAAATCCATGGGTTTGGACCCGCTTTTAGAGTAGCCTTTTAGGTTAAGATGGCTCTTCGTCAAACCAGCTGTATCCGGTAACCGTTCACGTAAATATTACTTTCTCCGGAGAAAGTGAAATAAAAATAAAATTAACTTCGCGCCGAAGTAAAATTATACCGCTCTGGCAGAAAAGAAAATTGCATGAATCAATTCCACGCGTGAACGGTTACAACCAGCTTTTATCCTTGTTTTTATCCATGTCGTCTTTATCTGGTTTATCTCGCCGCGGGGATGCTAAATCTGGTTCGAGACCGACGTAATTTTTTTTCGACCAGACAGGTACGGTGTAGTCAGGCTGCTGCCGAGGTTGCTGTTTAATTACGCGTGGCTCAGTGCAGGCTAAAGCGTCGGAGTCTTCCCATAGGAAGAGAGGTTTACTGGTTGGAATGACCTGCAATTCTTTAAAGTTATTTGGACTGATCTGCAGCTGTCTCACTCCGTTCTCATCTAGATATCCTTCTTCGATTGAAGGCGGGGTGATCTTGAGCTTGCCTTCTACTGGGGAAAAAACTGACCGCATGCAATTCTTTAGCTCCGCGACGGTCATAACTTCCATTTTGGCGGGACGCCCACTGAGGTTTTGATCCCACTTGCAGCTTCGTTCGGGGCCGCCCGCAACCTGCGCGCCCCAAGGGTTATGGAAGTAGACCAGTCCGTTTTCAATGTGATCGATCACGACTCGGTGATTTTCATGAACCCCTCCATTTTTAATCTCAATTTTAATGCGTACGCCACCGTGCCGCGCCGCGTCTTGTTGCAATTTCGCGATTACGGCATCGTTGGCAGGCGCGTGTAAATCGATCCGTTCTGTAGCTTGGCCTCGCAGGGCGTAGGTTAGAATCTGTTGTTGTTCATCGTAGATTCCGGAGTAGCGCTCTCCGTTTGCGGCCGTCGCTATATCGCTTGAGTTGTTGTAATGGCCGCCCTTAAGGCTGGCGGCAAAATTCATGGCGGAGGCTTGAAAGACTCGTAGACTCAGATCCCGGGCGGGAAACTTGCCCGGGCGATCCGCTTCCAGAGCGTCAGTATTGAAATGCATCTTATACCCGTGAAAGAGTGTGGCTTGGCCGTGAATGCTTAGGCCCGCCATGATCTCGGCGTATCTTCTTGGGTCATTTTTGCACAGATCCCTTTCTTCTTCGGTAACTGTGCAGGTGGCCTTCGTGTCCTGGTGTATGGAGTTTGGAAGCGCGAGCTCTCCAATCAGAGAAGCCAGAAATTCGGCGCGGTGGGTTTCGAGCCCGCCTTTAAGCGGCTGGGTTGCAATTTCAGCCAGATGATTGAGAATAACAGTCTTATGCTCCGCGGTAATGTCTGTTCTGGCTAAAAGCTGGCGCAAATCAGCGCGCGCGGTGGGGTTGTTCCCAAGCGTTTCCAAGATTAGGGCTTCGGTTTTTTCTAGGGTGGCGCCGGCGTTTAGTGCAGCCTCGAATTTCGCAGAATTGGAGGAGTTGGTTCTGTCGGGGCTTGGTTTGGCGTCTGGGAGTGCGCCCTTAAATGAGCTCTCGCCCAGATCTGGGCTCTCGTTTACCACTCTAGCCGTTGGTGCCAGTTTAGGCATGGTTTCTCCTTGGTTGCATTTGGACACGAAAATACGCGCTTAAAAGCGTTATGGGAGGTTTGTCAGGGAGTGTGATGCAGCAAGATAACCTTGCGGCATAAAAAGGTTTCTGGAGAGTAAGTATGATTTGGGCTGATAAATCCGACACGTCTACTGCGTTTAGGACATTCCAGAGAAATGTGCGGGTTTTTGTGCGCTTGCTAAAAGGGGTGGCGCTCCTTCTCTAAGAAATTACGATCTGGTGTGAGGATGCGTTCGTAGGAGTACGATTCTTCGACTTTACGAAAATAACGGGGGAAAGCAGTCTGGATGTGACGGTTGAGAAATGGGATTGGGGCGGAAGAATTCGATGTAAGAAGAGGCGCATCTCAAACTTGTGTAAACCCGTATCGACACTCTACTCTTGCAGCAGTAGTCTTACGGCTAGATCTTCCTGTTAGCGAGTGCCGGTTTGAGGAAGCCTGTTGGAGCTGTTTTTAAGAGTCGTAAATTATTGGTCTCTGTATATTGTGCGTAATGATATATTATGCGCCATGGTTGGATTGCAAGAAGGTCTCGTTTGGTGGATGGGAATCTTTGATAGTGCCTGTGAATGATTGCGCCGAAGTTTAAACATAGTGTGGTTTTAGCGGCGTTGGTTTGCGTATTAGCGACAGGGTTGTTTTACTGGTTTGACCTACGCAAAGAGGTACCGCCGAGTGTAGGTAGAGAGGCGGGCCGGATGCAAGACTCGGAACCCAAAGGGGAGAAGCGTTTAGGCGACTGGGGCGAAGTTAAACGTGTAATTCATACACCCGCTCAAAAAAAATCTTCACCACACAGTGAAGAGAAGGAATCTCCGGGCGCCGAATCTAGCGCCGCGGCGCTGAAGAAAACCGCACCATTGGTGGCGTTACGTCGGCCTGGAGAAGAGCAGCCCTTGCTTGAGCAAGGTTTGAAAGATGGTCGGCAGGCGGGGGAGGGTTCTTCAAATTCAAGTGCCCGTTTGTTATCTGAAGAATCTGCGTCGACCGGGTACCTTCCGTTATTTAGCGACGAAGATTTGGCGCAGCTGGAACGTAGCGGGGCTAAGGTTGAGTCCGGTTCGCGAAGGACCGGTCTGATTGCAGGCGCGCGCAGCGGTCTTACGGCTGCGCCACCACCGAAGATCGAGCAGCAATCCGGCTCCGGTGAAGAGGATGAGTCTAATGAAGACGAAAGTTCATCATCGCACGTTGAATTTGATCCGCCGCGCTATACCGGCCAGGCGCGCGGGTATACCATGTTGTATCTGATGCAGCCGGAAGCGCGCGCCACTGTCGAACGCGAGCTTGAAACCTTGCTTCAATCAGGTCTGAGGGAGGTTTTTTTAGGAGTTGTAAGCGACGGTTCGTTTGGTGAGGATTATTCATATTTGGTTGATGTGTTGCAGCGGCTGCATGCGGCGGAGCGGGTCACAACGCTGCTGCTTTACTTGTCCAACGGACCGCACCAACGTCTTTATGCTACCATTCCGGTCTCAGCCGGGTTTAACAAGATCGCGCCGGCCCGTTTCCGCGAGGACATTAAAAATGATCCGGCCACGCGCCAGAGATTTTTAGAGATGGTGCGCAGGGTGCGACCGCTTTTTCAGTTGAATGCCGGCTTGGACCCTCGTAATAAAAATATCGCGGTAGTCATGCTTGAGGATAATTTGCGGGCGGATTCGTATCAAGCCATGCGTGAATTGGCACGTTCCGTTCTAGGGAATTTGGTTGAGTTTATGAGGAATCCCTGTGAGAACTGTGGCACTGGAAGTGACGGAGATCCCGTAGGGGATCGCATCGAGCGGCATGGGACCAGTCAGATTTGGAAGTTGGGCAGAGGTGATGGCCTCACCCTAGACGGAGAGGGTCTCATGTTTCCCTGGGAAGCAAATGGGTCCGGTGCCACTCCCGAGCAAGTTATGCAAGCGGTGCGTTTATCAAGGAACAGGCGACTGTCGTTCTTTGGATTGTGGCGCTGGGAGCGTCAAGGATTGAGTCCAGGCATAATGCTGCACCCAGCGGAGCGGCGCTACGAGATACCAACCCCAGAGCAATCCCAGATTGAGATCGAGATACTAAGAGCCGGACTCTCAACCCTAGACACCACCCCCTCAAATGCAGATACCTCCGACGAAGAAGACTCTTAATCTATACTCCCCACGCGCCGCCCCGATCGTACCGCTCGACTCCCCTTACCACCGCGCCAAATCACTTTCTCCAGAGAAAGTAAATGCCCCAAATCCCAAAAACCACCATCCACTCTACACGCGCCGCCCCGGTCGTACCGCTTGACTCCCCTTACCACCGCGCCAAA
>JAAYZI010000372.1 GCA_012514925.1 Deltaproteobacteria bacterium
TAATCACCCTGCCGCTGCCATCTCCTGGGTCGGTGGTAACAACATCCAGATTTCCGTCCTGATTGAAATCGTAAAGTTCGATTGATTTTGGTGCAGCAGTCGAGTCATAGTCTGAACCGACGCTAAAACTGCCGTCACCGTGGGGGTCATTTACTTGAGTAGGAACAACCAAATCAGCGCGGCCATCGCCGTTTACATCCACTACGTCAACATCTCGCGGACTATCTCCTGCGGCATATTGGACGGCGGCTCTAAACGATCCATCACCATTGCCAAGCTGCACCGAGATGCTTCCGCCCTCGCCATTAATACCTGCATCTGCGGTAACCAGATCGGCAAACCCGTCATCATCGAAATCGAAAAGGCCGACTGCTTTTGGATTAAGTCCTGTGGAGTAATCCCAGTTGTACTTGAAACTCCCGTCGCCTGACGTCTGACTGACGGTTGTTTCCTGAGTAAACGTTCCATCGCCAGTGGCGTCAAGCCCACCTGCGCTGCTATGACGGCTAAACGTGCCGCTGCCCACAAGCAAGCGATCTTCAACTTCTTCCGTATTGCCAAGAAGCACTCTTAATACCGAGTTATCGGTATCCACGCTTGCCACATCGATTGCGCCGTCAGCGTTGAAATCCCCGGCGGTAAGGGAACGTGCAATATCCCCGCTGGCAAAAGACCGCGCCGCGTCGAATGTGCCGTCGCCGTTTCCTCGAAGAAGTGCAACTGCGCCAGGGGCTGCACCCGTGCCAAGACCGACTAGGATGTCATATTTCCCGTCTTTGTCGAAATCAACCAGCTCGGCGGTAATCGGCGCTTCCCCCACGGCAAAGCTTGTGCCTGCTTGAAACGTCCCATCGCCATTTCCTTTAAGCACGCTGATAGTGCCATCCGCACTGTTTACGGTAAAAAGATCCATGCGGCCATCATTGTTTAGATCGGCTCGAAGGATATCTTCTGGAGCTGCGCCAGTGCTGAAGGTAACTCTTTGCTCGAATGTGCCATCACCTTTGCCGGAGAGGACGCTTACTTCTCCGGTGCTGGAATTAGCCACCGCAACATCCATGCGGCCGTCGCCGTTGTAGTCGCCAACCGCTGCAGCGGAAGGGTCGACCCCTGCACTTACTGCTCTTGCGCTCTCAAAAGTGCCATCGCCGACTCCCAGCATGATGCTTAAGCTGTCAGCATCGCGGTCCACAGAAAGCAGATCGGTGATTCCGTCCGCATTGAAATCTCCCGAGGTTAGAAACTGAGGATTTGCGCCAAGCGCATAGGAGGAGGCAGCTTTTAGCGTTCCATCAGCATTGCCAAGGAGGATGTTCAGACGAGAGTCACCGTAGCTCGCAGAAGCGATATCGATGTTTCCGTCTCCATCGAAGTCGCCGCTTAGCAGCGCTCCCGGCGAACTTCCCGTGGCGTAGCTCACCTGAGTACCGAATGTGCCGTCACCTAGACCCTTAAGGATGCTTAAAGTGTTCTCACCCTGATTGCTGGTCACCAAATCGAGCAGACCATCTCCGTCGATGTCTACACTGGTAACGGCTCTTGGCGAGGCTCCCGTAGCGTAGGACGCGCCTGCCTGAAAGCTCCCATCGCCCACGGTCTTTTGTGAAACTGTCTGCTGGTCTTTTAGGACTTTCTTTTTGATCAGTTCCTCAACGGCTACTTCCGGCGAGCGAATAGGCTCGATACCGAGGAGTTCGTCCATACCGGCGATGCGGGCGAAAGCCTGAGCAAGATTGCTTGCCTGACCGGGATCTATGCCAGCGCTTTTTAGCACCTCTGCTAAATCTTTCTTATCAAGCAAGTCAACGCCTTCTTCTTTGGCATCGGCGATAATTTTTTTGAATTCTTTGATATGGCGCTTGAATTTGGTGTTTAAGCTTACTCGTTCTGAGTTATCGACGTAAGGCTCACTGGCTCGTTTAGCAAGCCCGATCAACTTATCCGTGATTCCGAGGAGCTTCTCCAGTGAGTCTTTGGAAATGCGCACCGAGGTGACAGCCGTGTTTAATCTCAGAAACGAATTCGAGAATGCGCGGGAGATATTTGAGAGACTATCCGCAAGTGATGCCGCATCGCCGCTGTCGAACGAAGCGCTAACGCCCAAGCCGTTGATAGTAGATCCCGACGCCGGCGTATCCTTAGCCGCGACACCGGAGGAAGCCTTAAGCAGACTTCCGCTAATCCTATCAATCAAACCCATGCGTTCCTTAGAACCTTTCCTTAGGCCCCAACAAAAAATCGCTCTTTTCAAAAAACCGAGAAGAGCGTCCCGAGCAACAACAACCCCGCTACGGACTGGAGACCCTTATTAAGCCAAAACTTGGGCGCACCCGTTTTAAAGGGCACCTTATATTACCCACTAACAGTAACGGCAGGTTCCGCTGAAAGGATTAGAACTTTGACCTTATATTAGAGAAGTTTTTTGGTACCGAGTTAATCGAAGGATTTTAAGCCATTAGCGAAAAATTGAGAGCAGCAAAACGCAGTCATTTTGGAACCCTCCATGGCATTGTCCAAAGAACCCTCCTCTGTGTCCTCTGCGGTTCAAAAAATCCAATAATTTCAACCAAAAAGGACGCGGAGGACACAGAGGAGGAAAGCTCCGAGGTTTTGGACACCCAATACCTGCCTGGTGTTGAATTTCAGGACGCAGGGTTTTTTTTGTAAGTTCCGGACACCCAATGTCTGCGTTAATA
>JAAYZI010000373.1 GCA_012514925.1 Deltaproteobacteria bacterium
ATTTGGAGATTACAATCTGCTACTAGTGCAATTATCAAGGAAAAAAGTGGTCGCCCCCTGGATCAGGGACGGCTGATTTTGTGTAATCAATTCCATACGCAAACGGTTACCTCCGTTAGGATACCTATTTAGAAAGTGAAATAAAAACAAGACTTACCCAGCGACTAAGATGTAAGTGGCATGAAAAATGGTGCGAACATTTATCAAATGGGTATCTGGTATCTGGTATCCGTTCACATGAATATTAAATTAGGTGATTACAGTGTGTTACTAATGCGGTTATCATAAGTATTACTTTCTCCGGAGAAAGTAAAATTAACTCCGCGCTACCACCCAGGCTTAAAACAAAAATTGCATGATCAATTCCACGCGCGAACGAATACGGCATAATTAATTTCTTGGTCTTTGACTCGCCAGGTTGGTAGATTATTGTCAGAGCGCGCGTATAGCTCTGTGCCGCTTAACGTTATCGCCCTGGAGTAGTAACTAAGCCTACAGCTATTGAAAGTAATCTTACTCTTTTGGAATTGGTACTTCTTTGGGGAATTGCAGAAGAAGCAATTTAAACCATTTCCACTCCCGCAGCGTATTTTGGGTCCAAGCCTCTCCGTTTTCCCTTCTCCAAATATCACATAGGTATTTGAGAAGCCGATTTTGAGAGTCGGGTTGGATTGGACGGAAAATCGGCTCCTTTCGCTCTTCGGGTACGCCTATAATAATCTGATAAAATGGAAGACAACGGCAGGTGTACGCGACCCATCGCCGCTTAGACTTTCTAGGAATGGTTGTTACTAGTTCTTTTGGGGTCCAGACGGCCATTATGGTGTTTTTAAAATCTTCCAAGTGGGCGTTTAGTCCCCACTTCAAGAATTCATTGCTAGTGTAAGCGACGTAGGCGTCTGCAAGGGTTTTGGTCCTGAGCCTTGCGATATCAGAGATGAGCACTAGTCCTTGTGGTTTGGTGATGCGGTCCATTTCGGCAATAACAGACGCTACCATTTGCAGATCGTGGAGGTGGTGGGCAGCTTCCGAGAAAAGGGCCGTATCAAAGGAGTGGGAGGGAATGGAGTGAAGTTTTGTTACGTCTCCTTCTTGGAATGTTATTTTATCTGTTAAACCTGCGGCGCGGGCATTAGCCTGTGCTGCCGAAATCATGGTGGGCGATAGATCAACTCCAAGAACTTCTGTATAACCCAGAAACTCGGCTAAAAAAACGCTTAGGAAACCGGGACCGCAACAAAGTTCAATGGCTGTTTTAGCCGCGGCGCGGTCGTATAGTCGGCGGATCTGTTCGATGATTGCAATGTAAAGTAGAGATGTCTTGGTGCGTAGGGCTTGGTCGTATCCTTTTACGGCTTGGATGCCGGTGGTGATCGGAGAAGGTTCTGGGGTGCGTTTCAATTCTTGTTTGCCAAACTGTTGAGTAAGGCTCAAGGTGATGAGTCGTATGAGAGTCATGGCTGTAATCCTTGAGTGGTTGCTAACTCATCCCGGAGAGTCTACTGGGTTTCTTCCGCCTCGGACCATCTGTACGAATCTGTAAAGGGTTGCTTGTCGCGAGTATTTGGCGTAGCGCTTGCGTACTCGCGGCTCCGTCGAGGTCTTTTGCGTCTTCAAGCATCTGATTCGACTCTCGATGAAACCTAGTGAAATATCCGGGTCAGCAGCCGATGAGATCTGTTTTATATTTTAAGTATCGGCGCATCTTTTGTATTAGTTAAATGGTCTGTCGAGGGTGCAAAATTCTTATCAGTACCATTTTTAATCATATGTAATCACTATATAATTGCATCATTGCACCATTTACCGTAACCGCTTACACGAGGAATTGCTCACGCAATTTTTGTTTTCAGCCTGGGCGGTAACGCGGAATTAAATTCACTTTCTCCGGAGAAAGTAATATCCATGCAAACGGTTACCTTAAAAGTGAGTATCCGCGTGGAGCTGTTAAAGATCTGCCATCAGCACCAACTGCCTCTTAAGATTATAATTTATTTGGCCGAATTTGTTTATGAGATGCAAGAGGTGCAGATGATGGGTTCTGTTCACATGAATATTATATAAATTAAATTATGGCATCGGCCTCCCAAAAAAAAGTTGTGGTTCCCCGTGTGCAGATTCCGCTTCCGCCTGATGCCGCGATCTTGTTGCAGGCTAGAATCCGCATGGGTGAGCCGCGCGTGCGCTTCAAAGAAATTGCCAATTTAATCATGCATGATCCGGTTGTAGCGCTTGAGTTTTTGCAGTATGCCAACTCGGCCATGTACGCTGGGGTGGCTGTGCTTGACCTTGAGGCGGCGTTGTTAAGGCTTGGGTCCCAGCGGGTACTTAGCACATTAGTGAGCTTGAATGATCAACCCCAGCCCCCAGAAGATGAAGTTTGCGACATGTTCCATATTTTACGCTACGGTTGTCGTAGGGTTTCAATTGTTTCCATGATCGTGGCTACTGCTGTTCGGCCGCAGATGGCGACGCAGGCTCGGTTGGCAGGGCTTTTTGCGAAGCTAGGCCATATGATGGCTTTGATAAAGCTTGGCCCGGTTTATTGCGCCTTGGCGAAATCCCCAAAAACGAAAAATTTACCCTATCGGCTTGAAAAAGATCACAAACTTGAACTTGGCGCTATGTTAGTACAGTGCCTGCGTACCAAGGGAATTCCGGAGAAACTGATTGCGCCTTATAATATTGATGAAGAATTAAAGAGTAGGGCAGATGTGGATTTACGCATGTGCGTGAGGTCCGCGATGGAGTTGGTGGAAGCGTATGATGCTGGCAAGCTTGAGGCGTACCATCCGGGCCGGATTCTGCCTGCGCAGAGTTCTTTACGTTTGTTGCAAATTAACAGTTTGCAACAGGGACGTATCCATAGTGCTTGCCGCGAGTATCTGACACGAGTGGCATTACATGAAGCACCTGAGGGTGCAAACATGGTCCTGACAGAGCTTGATGAGGAGGAGACCATGGAGGTCGCGACTGAAGAATCAGGCGTCGATCCGATTCGAGTGCCTGTGTATAAAAGTGCCGAAATTACTCCGAAGAGTCTGGACCAGCTGCAGGATTTTATGCGCCTATGCGAGGAGGAGAAAGATAAGGGCAAACTCAAACGTAGGGCGGTGGAGTACCTGAAAAAGAGTGGGTTATTTGAACGCGCTGCGTTAGTGAGGATAAATGTTCTGAATGATCTGGCGTTGGTTGAACATGCAATTGGACTGGGTAAGCGGGGAGGAGACAAAGTGGAGATATCGAACCCGCTTTCGCCGTTTCATACATTTAAGACGGACATCCGTTCGTGCAATATCAAATCTGGGGCCTTTATGGCGCCATTCGGCGTGTCGGCTTATGCGATTGGACCGGTTGAGCTTGAGTCAGGGGAGCGGGTGGTGCTGTATGCAGACCAGGGGAGAGAGGGAGTGTTGTCGATGGAGAGCCGTAGAGTGTTTCGATTAGCGTTGGGGATGTTGATGCAGAGCGTCCAGGCGCTCTAGCCCCTCATTTGGTGCCGGGCTACTTTTTCTAGCAACCCGGGGCATGAATACCCGAAATAGTCCATGCTGCAGATGCGGTCTAATCACATAACATAACGAAGTGTGTTATTTACCATTCGGCAGGGAGTGTCTTGCACATATGCCTAGACTACGTAAAGTTATAATTCATAAAACAGTACTGTTCGTGACTACGAGCGTTGAAGAAGGCTTAATGTTTCCTGCCAACTCAGTTGTTAAAGCTATTCTGAAAAGCGCCATTGCACGAGCCCAGAACCTCCATCCAGTAGTGGTGAGTCACTTCCTGTTTGAAGCCACTCATGCGCATTTTGTATTGGTAGTGGATAATCCAGACGATGTTAAGGGATTTATTGAGCGCTTTAAGACCGAATCTGCTCATGCTGTTAATCGGCTTTTAGGAAGAAAGAAGAGAACAGTGTGGTGCCGTGGCTATGATAGTCCGGTGTTGCTTACGGTGGAAGATGTGCTTGAAAAGATTGTATATCTTTATATCAATCCGGCTAAAGACAACTTGGAGGAAAGCATTAAAGAGTATCCTGGACTTTCGAGCTGGGAGATGTTTAGCAAGGGCAGACACACGCACAAGTGGGCTTGGGTGCACCGTCCAGGGATTCCATGCCTTAGTGGAAAGACTTTAAGCGCTGAAGGGTATAATCAGCTAGCTGGCGAAATGATTGCGGGAGCTTGGGGCAAGAGACAAGAGTTTCGTGTAGAGCCAGATGCGTGGATGAAATGTTTTGAGATAGAGGATTCTGACGAGAGGGCAAGACTGAACAAGTTGATAGTTGAGCAGGTGAAGGCCCGAGAAGATTCTTATAGGAAGCGGCGTATTAAGCAGGGGAAAGGGGTGATCGGCCGTAATAGATTGGTAGCCCAAGGGTTGGATATTAGGTACCGCCCTGAGCGCGAAGGGCGTCAGACATGGTGTATTTGTTGTGATAAGCAGCGACGCAAGGAGTTTATTGATTGGGTAAAGAGGTTAATTGAGCAGGCGTATGATGTGTATGTGCGCTGGCGGGTGGGGGATTATACACTGCCGTATCCACTGGGACTTTATGCGCCATCGTTGCCGAAGTTGGCAGAGCCGGTTGGTGTGTGGTGAGGTTTTATTCTTGGGGGTATTGGCGATTTCCTGGTCGCAGCCTATAGGTGTAAGAAAAATCCGGTATATTGCTACGATTGATCCTGATTTTCAGGAGCGGCGGTTTCTCTCGCGTCGGTTTTTGTGGTTGGCCTGCGGATGGAGGGCGGCTCCAGATGGAGGAGGGAGTAGTTGCCGATGGTTGCGCGTGGGGTGAGGTGGCGCTGGCTGAAGTTCTGCCAGAGTAGTTGTTGGTGCTTGGGTAGGCTTGCTAGGACGTGTTTGGTGCGCTTCGTGTGGAAGGCGAAGTAGCGGCAGTTTAATTGTGTTAGTTGTTCATAGACGTCTTCTTCTGAGGTGGCGTGGTTTAGGGCTTCTAAAATCGGGTCGGCGGAAAAATATTGGCTGCGCACCCGTACTTCAAATAAGAAGAATCGGTTTCCGGTAAAAACTAGGTAGACTCCTGCGTCTTTGGGTACAGCCTGGTTGATGTAGCGTACCATGTCATAATCATCCAGGCGGGAAGATAAGAACGCTTCACGATCTTTCGGCGCGAGAAGGTATTTCAGCAAACCTATGCGCCTATAATGTTGGGTGACGTAAATCGCGCAAAAAATCAGATGGGCTGCGAGCAATAGTTTTGCAATTCGTTGCCACCGCACAGATTCCATGAGCTTTAAGCATGCGCACGCTGACAGCACCACAAGCGCGAAGATCCCCGGTAATTGGTAGCGTACTAGGGCGTAAAACATCAGCAGCGAGAATCCAAGATAAGAGGTCCAAAAATGGGTGAAGAAAGAGATCCACGCTTCTCGTCGTGGCATAAATGCTGGTAGCAGAGCAAGAAGCAACAGGGGGCTTAGCACGCCGTCAAAATGGGCTGGGTTCCCATCCTTCCCCTCGAAAAAAAGGCGAAGGGGTA
>JAAYZI010000374.1 GCA_012514925.1 Deltaproteobacteria bacterium
ACACTGAACTATCTTAGCCGCCTTTGTCATGCCGCAGTCGAAGCGAGAGTCCCTTTTGTAATTGCAAATATCAACCATAGTGCTGAAGACCTTGTACACAACATGAAAGGCGCCATGGCCACATATGCCAGGTATGCCCTAAGCAGCGAGTTGGCCTTGGCTGGCATAACTCTTATACGTCGCGCGTAACCGTTCACTTATGGAATTGATTACACGAAATCCACCCAAGGCGACGACGGACTCTTGGCGCATAACCTCCGTGCTATAAGGGTTTTCTCATCGCCGACTAGGAGAGATTCGTCGCTTGCCTGACAGGCTCTCTGTGTACATATATAGCGCAACCAAGCAGAACGCGCTCTAATCTAGCGTATGGTGCATAACTGTGCTAGCGTGCGCGAAGGCTCTTAATTGGACGATTAGGGATATGCTTAAGCATCTCAGCTCAGTTTTAACCTTGATTTGGCTCTTTTCACTCGCAAGCTGGTGCAGCGCGCAGCCTGTACGAACATCTCAACATGCCGGGTTACGCTCTAAAGTCAAAGTCGAGGTGTTCACCACCAATACCTGCGAGCCCTGCAAAAAGTTGGAAAAATTTTTAATGGAAATGAAGGTCCCGTTTATTCGTTACGACCTGAATAAAAACAAAGCGGCGCGGCAGGATTATTATAAAAACATCGGACGCGGTAAGATTCCAGTGACCCGCATCAGCGGTCGTATCGTTATACGAGGGGATGAGCCTGCCAAGGTTTACCAAACTATCTTAAAACAGCAAAAGAGCACACCAATTACTTCACCGCGCCGAGATGATATCTTTCACTCTCCCCCCAAAGCTAAAAAACCACGCAGTGATAAGATGGACGATAAGACGAACTCCGTCCGGCCTAAAGAAGAGTTCGCGCTGCCTTGACGATCAACGGTGCTCTTAAGCGAATTACCGCGGCCCACGGTCAAAACGACCACCTCCCCGATCATCACGGGGAGCCTGTGGCTTAGCCTCTGCTACGCTGATGTTGCGACCTTCCAAATTGCGATTGTTCAGATCACTAATGGCGTTGGCAGCCTCTTCCTCACTCGACATTTCAACAAAACCGAAACCTTTGCTACGGCCTGAGCGCTGATCCTTTACTATTTTTACGGACTCTACCTTACCTACTTCCGAAAAAAACTGCTCTAGCGACTCCTCTGATAAATTGAATGAAAGATTGCCCACGAAAAGCTTCTTACCCATGCTGTCTCCATAAAAGTTTTATGCCGCTGAGAGGACATGAGCAAAAGCACTCAAAGGACTCCAGGGCAGACACACTACCGCGTGCTTTCTATCATGATAGTGCAGGGGCACGCAAGACCAAGATCTTAATCATCCCAAGGCTTTGCTAGGAACGATGTTGCAACTCTGAACCTCGGGATCGTAGACGACCTTCGCCAGGCCACGCTTTAGCTGCTTCTTAACCAGCTCAACTTTTTCCTCAAGAGAGTAATCCCGATGACCGTACTCAGTACCCTCCCTTAAGACAAATTCTTCTATAATACCCACCAATGCGATTTCACTCAATTTATCGTACGGAATCTCCACACCAACCCCTTTAAACCTGACCGATAGCGTTTTCAAAAATTTTTGGAACAATAGGCGGCGCAAACGTGGCGACCAAAACTCCCAACATCCCAAATGAAATAAGCGCGCTAAAAAAAACTCCAAGAAAAAATGGCACCCGTTTATCGGCTGGAATCAGACAAAGAGACGCAGAGCCTTCAAACAACAGGTACGCACCGTAAAAAGAGACCAATCCCCAAATCAGCTCCAACCCAGGAACCACCAGCAACAACCCACCAACCATGGCTGGCACAAGAGAGTAGCTTACCAGCTGACTGCTTCTTAGGAAGGAAAGCTCAAGACCAAGCGCTGCCGCTAAACCCTTTGCCACCCAGGCTAGGATGTAAATCAACAGCATGCTAAACGCATACAAAAACAGAGCCGCAAAAAATGCCCGCAAAAAATGCCATCTCACCACTCCAGCAAAGAGAATATGTTCACCAACAAAGCTCTTGCCGATCAACCAACTGACCCAGGGCAGGCAAAGAATCAGCGCGACAAACTTTGAGTAAAGGTCCCGTACCGAACATTCCTCCGCCAAAATCGAACCCCACACACTTCGTGGATTCATCACCAAGTCTCTAACTCTACAAGACAGAGACAGCACATTGCGCTTACAGCAAAACCCAGGATCCTCTTTTTCCGCTTGAGACGCCGCGGACGAATCAGTTTGCATTTGCCGATCTCCTTTTTAAAACTTTAGGCAACCATCCACGCATGGAATTATTGATTACACAAAATCCACTAACACCGAAGCCTAGGCAAAAGGTCCCCTCAGGGGCCGAAAACATTTTAAGGGTGAAAACACTATCCGTTCACAACTTTAGCTTTAACCGCTATTCTTAGCTACGACTACACCGCTTTACAATAGTAGTAGCTCACACTTCTTGCAAAAGAGCTGTAATGTTAATAGGATACGGTCGTAAGCTGCTAGCCGACGTTCACATAAACATTAAGCTTGAAACTACAATGTATCGCCGGTTCTACTATCAAGAAGAAAACGCTGGTATGGCATGCTCGTGTGAACATGAGAATCATGGGGAACATTAAGGTACTTTGCATTGGCGACGTCCATCTTGGCCGCCCCTCGTCTAGGATGGTGCTCGAAGCGGCGCAGACAGATAGTGACTTTCCTAGCCCGCGCGACACCTTGACGCAGACAACCATAAGAGCCCAGAGATTGGCCGTAGATGTAGTGGTTTTCAGCGGCGATGTGGTCGACCAGAGCAACGCCCATTTCGAAGCCTTCGGTGCCCTTTCAAATGTGGTAAAAATGCTGGCGCAAGCAGGTATCAAAGTTTATGCCGTAGCCGGCAATCATGATTATGAAGTGCTGGAAAAATTAGCCGCTACTATTCCTGAATTTCGGCTGCTGGGAGCAGATGGCAGTTGGGAGGAAGAAGTCTTAACGCTTAGAGAATCAAAACTTAGAATTCAGGGAAAGTCTTTTACCAAACGGCATTCTCCCGATGACCCTGTGGCAGACTACACTCCACCCCAGGACACTATCCCTACGTTGGCTCTCTTGCACTGTGACCTGGGAGGCGACTCGAATTATGCGCCGGTATCACTTTCCCAACTTGAGTCTAAGGCTCCTTCAGCTTGGGTGCTGGGACACATCCACAAACCCGTACTTTTGAAGGATGATCCCCTGATTTTCTACCCCGGCACTCTACATCCCCTTGATTCAACCGAAACCGGCCCACATGGGCCGTGGCTGCTTGAGATTGACCCCAGCGGAAAAGCCTCGGCTAAGATGATCGCCTTAGCTCCGCTGCGATACGAATACCTGAGAATCTCCCTGGACGGGTGTGACTCTGTGGCAGAGGCCCGTACACGCATAACAAAAGACCTCTCTTCGTGGAGAGAAGAGCACTTGGCTGAACTAGAGGATGTGCAGACAATCAGCCTGCGCCTCTCCTTAACTGGACACACCGCCATATTTAGTGAACTGCCGCTTCTGTGCCAGGAGTTGGAAGAGAACTCGGAAGAGTTAATGCCTGGACTGCAGATTGAAAAAATCATGCAAAACTGCCGCCCTCAAGTGCCTTTGCAGACGCTAGCTGCTGGGCAGGATCCGGCCGGACTTATAGCAAGAAAGCTGCTGATACTTGAACAGCGCCTACCGCAACATGATTATACGGAGCTCCTAGCCGCCGGGCGCAGGCATATTTTAGCCGCCTTGCAACAAGCGGACTTACCCCATGAATTCAACAGCAATCTCGAAGATCCGGAGGTGGCTTCGGTCTTAGACCAGGCCGCAGCCTCACTGCTTAACTTGCTTCTTTCTCAGAAGGAACAGTCAGCTTGAAACTCGTCTCTCTTAAAACGCGCGGCCTGCCCGGATTTGAAAACCAAGGGCTTACAATTTCAGATTTAAGCCCTGATCTAACAGTTGTATTGGGAGCAAACGCCTCAGGCAAAACCACGTTGTGTCGTACTATTCAAGGCCTGCTTTGGGCCGAACACTTAAAGTCTGCTCCAGAGGCCGAGATCTACAGCCTGTGGAGCTTGGACCATCACAAATTGGAGATCCAAGCAAGCGCCTTTAGATTAAGGTTCTTCTTGGACGGCGTACAAGTCGATCCCATAGTACTGCCACCTGCTTACCTAGCCCACTCCTATGTGATTACACTTGACGACCTTTTTGAAGACAACGCTCAAAGTGAAACACATTCCGCCCAGCAAATTGCAAAGGAGATGACCGGTGGATTTGATCTAGCGGCACTTCGGAGATCCGCCTTGGTCTCTTGGTCTCCCAAAAGCGTCTCTACCGCCAAAGGCGAACTCAGGCGCACTCAGGCGGATGTTCGGTCAGTCAAACGGGAACAAGCGACACTTGCTGCCGAAGAGGCGCGCCTGCCAGATTTAACCGCCGAATATCATGAAGCTTGCAGAGCAGAACAACGCATAAAGTTACTCGACGCAGCCCAAACCTATCAGAAGAAGAAACATGCCTTGCTTTTAAGGCAGGAGGAAATCAGCGCTTATCCCAGTGAAATATCCCTCTTACTCGGCAACGAAATTGAAGTACTGGCTGAAGCGCGGGATGCCCGAGATCGTAAGCACGCTCAGCTTAAAGCTGCAGAGCTTAAACTTAACGAGCTTGACGCCGCACGCGCCAAGCTGCATTTCAAAGAAGAGAGCACCGCTCCGACGCGCCTAAAGAACATCATGGAAAGGCTGCAGCGTATCTTCGATGAGCAGCAAAGACTAAAACAACAGATCGCTCGCTGCCGGGGAAGTCTGCATGACATCTCCAAAAAAATCTCTCCCGAAGTTTCCCTAGAAACGATACCACCACTTAATGCGGATATTTTAACCCAAATTGAGCTCTTGCAGCGCCGCTTCGAAGAAATTTCCCAAAAACAAAATCTGCTTAAAGCTGAGATACAATACTGCGCCAAAGAGCTTTCAAACGACGACCCGGAAAGCCTTTCACAAGCCGCAGCCACTTTGCGGCGCTGGCTTAGAGCACCCGATACGCGCTCTTATGATTTTGCAACACTGATCCGCTGGATTGTTTTGTTTTCTGCAGTGCTGCTGACCGTAGCCGTACTGACGCCTACAACCGGCTCAAATCTTCTTTGGATGCTGGCAGGACTCCCAGTGTTAATAATAATCTGGGTAGCGCTGCCCCGCTCTAAACATTCCCAATCTAACCTGCGCGCTTCATTAAAGGAGCAGTTTGAAACCATTTTGCAGGATGGCCCTCCCGATTGGGAGCCCAAGTCCGTCACCTCTTTTTTGGAGCAATTAGAAGACAGACTTCTCTCTGCCAAAGCAGCGGCCTGGGCGCGCGAAAAAGCCAGACGGCTCGAGGCCGATCTAGCCGTCGCCCAAGCGGAAGGGGAGCAGCTTGAAGTCGAACGTAAATCTTTAGCAGCTAAAGTCGGAGTGACCGCTCCCACCACCCTAATGGGCCTGAGCCTACTGACCTCCAATCTGGATCAATATCAACGTTTGGCTTCTGAAATGCGTGGTTTGGAAAGTGCGTTGACCGATGAAGAAGTACGCTTTGCCAGCCTGCTTAAAGATCTAAACACCGCGCTACAAAGCTACGGCATACCCGAAGCTCAATCTCTTGACGAAGCCGTTGCGGCGGTTAAGCTGGCGGGAGAAAGCGCCGAAACCGCCTGTAAGCTTGAGGATGAAATCCGCCTGACCCGTTCCACTCATGAGCAGTTGCACCAAGACCTAACGCTGCTTCAAGATAAATACTCCGGCTTGTTCTCCAGGCTCAACCTAGCCGAATCAGATGAAAACGGATTGCACAAGCTGTGCAACGCGCGGCCAGCCTATCTGGCCTGCGCTGAGGATCTCAAAGTACTGGAACGAGAATGCCAGACTTTGGAACAGGAACTCGCCCAAAACGCCCCAGAGCTACTTGAACTCGATCAGCATCAACTTGCTCAGCAACACCTGGAGTTTAGCGCATTAGCTGATCGCCGTGAGGCTCTGCTTCAGGAGACTACTGCTATTAAAACCCGCATTTCCGATGCCCGCCAAGGCCGGAAACTGGAAACTGCTTTGAAGCAGCAAGGACGCGCTCAATCAAAACTGGCGGGTATGAGAGATCAGATTGTTTTGGCTTCCGCTGCTCTTTTTTTACTTAACCAGGTGGAATCCGAATACCAACTGAAAAATGAACCACTAGTTTTTAAGGAAGCGGCGCGCCTTTTTGAAATTTTTACAAGAGGTGCCTATAAGCTTGTATCAGCGCCACCCCACGAGGAAACGCCCGAATTTAGAGCGCATGACACCGCCTTAAACCGCACCCTACGATTAGATCAGCTTTCACGTGGCACTCGCATGCAGCTTCAGTTGGCAGTGCGATTTGCTTTCGCCGCTAGCGCCGAAAGTGGAATTAAACTTCCATTTCTTCTAGATGAAGCGCTTTGTATCAGTGACCCGGAACGTTTTAAGGCTATTTCAGAAGCACTGATTGCTATCACCCGTGAGGGACGACAGCTTATCTATTTTACTTCCCAACCGCATGAAGCCGCCCTATGGCAAACGCTAACAGAACAGCACGACGTTCCTAAATTAAAAGTACTCAGCCTTTCCAAAGGAGATCCCGCACGTAGCAGCCTAACCTTAGTACCTACCGGCACACACCCTCCTGAACCCAACGGACTGACGCTGGAAGAATATGTGGCACTACTAAAACCTGCGCGAATCGTTCCAGCCAATGGAGGCGACGCCGTCCCAATTGCACATTTAGCCGACGATCCTCAATTAATCTGGAAGCTACTTTCGGCTGGAATTACAACCTTCGGCCAACTTAAGACTCTTTTCAAACGAGGCTCTTTTAGCGCATTTCTTGATCAAACAACCTACGAAAAAATTAAGGCCCGCGCGGAGGTAGTAGATGCCTTCCATGAAGCGTATCAGATCGGCCGCGGTCGGCCGCTAACAGAGGGCGTCCTAGAAGCAGCGGGCTTAAGTGGGCGGATACTATAACAGGTCGTTGAAAAGGCCCGTGAATTGAATTGGGATACCAAACTCTTAATAGCAACCATCGACCCCAATCAGAGTAAAACCATCAAACATTTTCATGTTTCAACCTTTAACAAATTTCTCTCTGAAATCACCGAACAGGGATATTACAGCCCGCTAGAAACACTCGATCATGCAGATGCCCTAATGCATGTGCTTTCTGATATGAACGCCACAATTCAAAACGGACACATCAAAGCAGAAGAGGTGCGCTGCATTTTTGAAACACTTTGGCACGATACGGAACAACCGCAACGGTCACTGCCGCTATCAACCTAGATATATTACTGCGCCGAGCTACGGATGCGTAGAGCCGGCCACCTTGCAATTGTGCCTGCTGCTTTGAGCCAAATGAAACACAACTTCTTCGCAGCTCTCATCCAATATTACTTTACCTTCCTGAACCAATTCGTTCAGGGCATCAAGTAACTCCTCCTGGTCAGCCTCCACTTTGGGACGCTCATCTTCTTCATGAACGTAGGCAAAATTCCGCAGATAAAGTCCTTCATCGGCTTCTGGATGCTGCAGAGCACGCAACACCTGATCTTTAATCGCTTCAATTTTTCTTGGCATGGTAATCACTCCACACGAGTCGAAACATCGACTCCCGCAACGTTCAACCTGGACATCTATAATCCACCAATAACCATAACACAGTCCCTCGCTAATTAAACGAATTATTTAAAGACGCCGCCATGATCGCGTAAAATGGGTATCCATTCACATGAATAATAAATTAGGTGATTGCAATCTGTTACCAGTGCAATCATCAAGAAAAAAAGTGGACACCTCCTGATCGGGGGCGGCTGATTTTGTGAACGGATACCATTTAACCGTTACTGGGGAATTCTTCCACAGGATCCTGATGTAAGCGTTTATCGTAAAAACGCAGCTTGCCGTTCGGCTCTACTTCAAATATGCGGTAGCCAGGCAGGCTCGCATCATCACCATGACCGTAAGCCAATGACATCGTGTTTACAAAGTACCTATCACCAACCTCCAAAATTAAAGAATGATGAACATGACCGTTTGCCACCACCCTTACATTTGGAAAACCCTCCAGCACCTCTACAAATTCAGCGGCATTACGCAGAGGGAAATCATCCGCCACACCTATTAAGACACTGTGATGGTGTAAGAAGATAAAAGTTGGCAGATCTCGATGTTTAGAAAGATCGCGTCGTAACCAGTCAAGCTGCGGAGCGTCCAAAAAACCCCCGGCTGAACCAGGCTGGGTAGAGTCCAGCACCACAACGTGCCACCCATTTTGACTAAAAGAATAATAATACGGGGCCTCGGAAGCAGCCTCTTCTTGTAATACGTAACGCCGAAACGCGCTTCGTCGATCATGATTTCCGAGGGCTACATAAAGAGGCGCTTTCAGTTCACGCACAACGCTGTTAAAGAGCTTATATGAACCCGCCTCACCATTATGCTCTGCAATATCTCCGCTAACCACCACAAATTGGACGGGTGGTTGCATCGCATTAATCTCAGAGACCGCGGCTTTAAGATTGCAAACCCAGGTGTGGCTCTGACTATCTTTAAGGTCCGACGGTAGGTGTAAATCACTAAGCTGAACAACACGAAAAGAGCTAGGCTCAATCGTGGGAGGGAAAATACAGCACGCAGCCGCGGCGGCAATCAAGAACACGGGCACTGCAGCTAAAAACGCCCTACTAATAAGACGCACAGACCTTCCAAGCGAAAGACACACGCCACCTAAGGCCTGCCGACCACGCAACATCTCTATCAGAGGACGGACTATACCACCGGGAAGGAGAAGTCCCGATCCATTACAGTTTTACGGCCATCGTTCTTAACTTTCTCAATGGCCTGGTCACAGAGCGATTGCACAATTTTGGTCAATATCTCCGGCACGCCGCCTGAGGTATTCATACCAGACGAAGCGCGAATATAATTCTTTAACTTCGATACAACTACCAGA
>JAAYZI010000375.1 GCA_012514925.1 Deltaproteobacteria bacterium
AAATCTTCAAACGAACCTCCTCCCGCAATCACCAAGCGCAAATCGCCTGCGTCTGGGCTGCTCTCCTTAAAACCGCAAAAATAGTCGATCAATAGCTGCGCATTTTTTCCAGTTTCTTTACGTCCTAAATAAAGCAGATATTGAAAATCCTCCTCAAAAAAGGGCGAAAGTCCTTTTACTTCCTCGGGAGACGGCGCAACAAAACCCATCCCAACCTCTCCTCCTGGAACGTCCTCATACAACCAGGCCGCTAGATCTCGCTCCGGGCCGGCGTTAAACAGCGCGCCTCTTACCTGCCTAAACATGCTCTGCACTACATCCGTGTAAGCAGCGGCCTCATCATGCAAACAAGGAATCAGATAGGACTTGGCGGGGCAAATAAGCGACCCCCAAAAAGTAGTTGGGAAAAGATAAGGGGCAAAAAAAATCGCATCGAACTTAGAGGCGTGTTCTAAAATATGCCGGTACAAACCGGAAGAATTAACGCCTTCAGCCATCCAAGCAAGCTGATCATCCAACGAAAGGCTCCGGCCCTCACTGATAGCAATCTGCTTTGGGATCCAGCTCTCAAGATTTCTTGGATCAACTGTAAAGCGCGTGACGGAGAGGCCGTTCTCGTCAGTCCGACCGGGAGCATATTCATTCGCCCAGGTGCGATTATCTCTGGCGCAGGTCGTGAGGATTTCGACGTTATCGCCGCGGTCCTTTAACCTGGACGCCAGCTCTGCGGTAAGATTCTCAGCACCACCCATGCCTCTGCCAAAGCGCGGGACCACAAAGGCATATCTACGCGGCACAAACTCCACAACTACTTCCATCCCAATTCTTTAAACACAGGCTGATACACTTGCTGCCATGGATCAAAAGCAGCGGCGACCTCATTTGCGGATGAAATTGTGGATGAAGTTGCAGATGAAGCGCCCACCTCCTCTATCAGCGCCAGAGATGCCTCTTGCTCCAAGAGCCGCCAATTTTCCATCAAAGACTTTAGCTGCGGCGTCTCACGCTCAAACACCTGGCCTAACTCGAGCGCTACCACTCTATGGTCAAAAGTCTCAAGAGCAAAGCTGCGGATCTGTTCCCGATCAATGCAGATCTCCTGGCTAAGCGCCGCTCTGAGAAGAGCTTTTAGTTCTAAGGCTTCGCTTCGTCCAGGCGACACCCTCATAACCAAGTGTTCGGGTAGGTAATCAGCCGCAGCGAAATCCGTTACCCTGTCCGTGACAACACAGGGAACTCCGTTGGCCAGGCTAATCTCCAAGTAGGGTCCCAGCCCACCGAACACACTAAAATGAGAGTGAATCGCCAAGTCAGCATGAGCAGCCAAACTTTGCCAACGCTTAGGCGTGCGTCCCTCCAAAATCTCCACTTGCGAGGCTTCACATTCACGCACTAGAGCCTCAGCCCTGCCGCGCTCCTCCGCATCCAACAGCCAATACAGCTTCACGCCTGTACCAAAACCGGCCAACGCTTCCAGCACCTTATGGGCGCGCCCCTCCAATCCAGTGGAACCGCAAAAAATGATGCGACCCACACCATTTCGGTTGGCGGCTGTGCCCCCAAAAAACTGGACCGGGAAGGGCAGGTAAAACGAAGGAGTGTCTGCAGCCCGCAACGAGAGCTTTACACTTTGACGATACTGAGCATGTGCGGCCGGATTGGAGAAGAGCGCGACAGCGGCGTAACTCGCCTCGCGCAGCGCCAGCGGGCTCTCCCTGAAAAACTCGGTGCCCCTTGGGGGCTTGGAATCCGGCTTGGAGATCGCTTCAAACTTGGCGACCGTCTCCTGCCAAGGGCTGCCTAGAATCTGCTCCGGCCCGTCTGTGCGCAGCGCAAAATCATGAAACCACACTATCCCAGGAATTAGACCAAGATGAATCCGCACAAAATCGGCGCATTTACAATCTTCAAGCTGATAAAAGAAAAGGTCAAACGGGCACTCGGCATGGCGCTTATAAGCGGTAAGGTAATGGTGAGTAGGAAACTCCTGGTAACGACCAAAGCTGTCGCAAAAAAGTTCGATCTCAAAGCTTTGACTAAGAAGCGGGAGCAGCAGCGTTGACACGTAGGCCGAAAGAGAGCGCGTCTCCCCGTCAAAATCCAATGCCGAAAACCAGGCTACCCTTAACTTGCGCTGCGCCGCCATCAGTAAGTGCGCTCCTTTTCCGTTTCCTTGCCCCGTGCAATTTCCTCTTTAATGCCTCCTTTAATTTTTTCTTCCTTTTCCGTTTCCTTGCCTTTTTCTATCTCCCCTTCAATTTCCCCTTTAGTCTCTCCTTTAAATTTTCCTTCCTCTCCCCTTTCCTTTTCGACCTCCTCTTCAATTTCCCCTTCTATTTCTCCTCTAATTTCTACTTTAATTTTTTCTTCCTTTTCCGTTCCCTTTCCCGTTTCCTTTCCCTTTTCTATCTCCCCTTCAATTTCCCCTTTAGTCTCTCCTTTAAATTTTCCTTCCTCTCCCCTTTCCTTTTCGATCTCCTCTTCAATTTCCCCTTCTATTTCTCCCCTAATTTCTACTTTAATTTTTTCTTCCTTTTCCGTTCCTTTTCCCGTTTCCTTTCCCTTTTCAATCTCCCCTTCAATTTCTCCTTTAGTCTCTCCTTTAAATTTTCCTTCCTCTCCCCTTCCCTTTTCGATCTCTTCTTCAATTTCCTCTTCTATTTCTCCTCTAATTTCTACTTTAATTTTTTCTTCCTTTTCCGTTCCCTTTCCCGTTTTTTTTCCCTTTTCATTCCCCCCTTCTATTTCCTCTTTAATTTTTTTTTCAGTTTTTAGGGGGGAAAGCAGGCGGTTTATCACCTGGTCCCAGCCGCTTTCAGCCATACCGCTCTCTTCGACGAAACGTCGGCCTGCTTTGCCAAGACGCTCGGCCAAATCACGATCTTCAACCAAACGATTGACGCCATGTCCGATTGCGTCCACCTGAGGCGCCAACACTAGGCCATGCTCTTCGTGCTTTACAAACTCCAACACTCCTCCGCTGTCTTCAGCGGTGATCACGGGCTTGCTCGAGGCCATAGCTTCTAGGGTCACGTAACCGTAATCTTCATTGTAGGGAGCGTAATACACCGCCAAAGCGTTAGCGTAGAGGTCAATGAGTTCGGCATCACTGACGCGTCCCAAAAACTCAATCCGGTCCCAAAGGTGGTGCTTGTCAATTTCATTGTTGAAATACGCCATGATCCCCGGCTCATCAGCGGTGCCTACGACTTTGAGCTTCACAAAGTTGTGCACTATCGGCATGGCCTTGATCATCATGTCTATGCGCTTGATAGAGCAGAGCCTGGCTACCGACAGTATATAATCTCGACTCTCGCCTAAGCAGTATGCGCCCCCCAAGGGGAGGGGCGGATAGAGCGTTTCGCCTTGAATCTGATTGTAATGCTGTAGCCTGGAAACCACGTTGCGGGAGATACCCGAAATAAAACGACACTCTTTAATCATGGCCTGATCGGCTTCGACCAGCATACGCCGTAACGCTTCATCGCGCGGGTCATCGGAAAAATCAGAGTAGCGCGTCCCAAAGAGATCGTAAATCGCGCGGTGCTGGTGCACCAGCCACAGCACTTTGCAATCATGTTTGGCGAAGTAAGTGGGGAACTTTGTAGCGATGACTAGATCAACGCGCTTGCCGCCGAACTCGGATAAATCGAGGGAACGCCACAGCGCGGCCTGGTTTAATAACGACTCCTTTGGCAGCATCCTAAGCGGAAGTTCCACCGTATCGGCCTCGTGCCCGCGTTTTTTTAGCTCTGCGCAGAGAGTGCTGACCAAGACCTCTTGTCCACCGCGGGTAAAGGGGACTTTTGCTCCAAGCACCAGAATATTAGCCACAACCGCCCTCTAACAAATTAACTGCTAAACACATTCCAAATACAAATCAAAGCGCTTCACCCACAATGCAATAATCTTGAAAGCCATAAAGCAAAGCGTTTAACTGCAAGAAATTGCGGTTCAGTTGCTCCACAGCATAGGCCCAACGCGGCGTCATAAACTCTTCCACGGGGAGCGGCTGAAGCCCAGCCTCTTGGGATACCGGCGAAAGCTCCCGCACTTCGATAACTTTTAAACCTGCCAGGTCCATCGCATAAGCCATGGTGTCTGAGTGCAACGGCCACACGTGGGTGGGGTCACGGAAGTAATTGGAAGAGAGCGCCAGAAGAGACCTAGGATTAATAGTTTCGAACACAACCTTGCCACCGGAAGAAACTTTGCGAGCACACAAACTCAACAGCTCTTCCAAAGCCCCCCGCTCAAGGTGCTCTACAACCTGAACCGCCACAACTCCGCCCAGGCTCCGATCTTCTAACCCTCGCAGGTAGGCTACGCCATCGGCGCTTACAACCTCCAGCCCTTTCTCTTTGCACACCTCCGCCATGGCGGCGTTAAGCTCCACGCCACGCGCCAAGATACCCTGCTCTTTGAAAAGCTCAAGCAGCTCGCCGCGACCCGGGCCGATATCGATAACCACTTTGCCTGCGTCCTTAAAGTAGGCAGGATAAATCGAAAGCCTCTGTTTAATTTCTTGCTCTGAACCTCGAAAGCGGTTCTCCAAAAGAAGATAGGAATAATCGATCGGGTTGGAACTAGCTCCCTCAGCGTCGCTTTGGGGGCCGCTTTGAGGCGAAGCTCCCGTAGAAGGCCGCCCCAAACGCGCCACGATCCCTTCCAGACCGTGCGCCACTGCTTCCAAGGTGTTTAGGCGATCTTCATGCTTAGCTCGGTCCGTATCCAACCTGGCCAGCATAGCTTCAAGTTCTTTCTGTGCAGCTACCAGTGCTTCCGAAAGACGTCTTTCAGTATTCCTAAGATCTCCGTTCTGTTCATCGTGGATACGCTCAATGCGCTCAATGGCATTGGTTATATCTACATCAATCTTTCTGATAAGCTCCCAAAAATTTCCCCCATCGCGCGCGTCTACATACTTGGTAAAATCATTTAAGTAGCGCACCATGTGAATCTGAAAATCACGTTCTGCTAAAAAATAACCCTTAAGAAACTCCCACACCATCGCAAGCACCTTGCGCTTGACCCACACGATACCCTTGCCGATTATGCCCAGGCGATGAGAAGTGATAGCATCCAGATTTAAAGTGGGGATAAAAGAATAATTCGAGTTAAGGTAGCGCAGGTCCTCGGAGTGCAGCATCTCGCCAGCCTTCCTGCCCGCATTAACATCAACACCGCACGCTTTAAAAGGCTTAGGCTTACCCCTGTTAGCCTCCACATCAGCCTTAACCCGCTCGCGAATCTCTGCCATAAGCGCCACAACATCCGGCTCACCGGCACAACCCAATTCCTGACCCTCACTATCTCTCATTTACTAACTGTCCGAATTAAACAAACAAGCGGACTAAATAGCATTTTATCGCCCATTCGCCAAAGGGGCCGAGAAACAAAGCGGAAACAGAGCAGAAATTAAGAAAAAAAAGGAGCTGGCAGGCAGGCAGACAGCCAAGCAAACAGGCAAGTAGGCAAAGGAAAAGGAGAAAAGGAAAAGGAAAAGAAGAGGGGGGGGAAGAGAAAGGAAAAAAAAGGGGGAAAAGAGAAAAAAAAATGGAGCACCCCTACTTTTTTTGCAATGGAGACAAGGCAAGGCAAATGCAAATGGAGCACCCCTACTTTTGCAAATGGAGCACCCCTACTTTTTTGCAAATGGAGCACCCCTACTTTTCCCTACTTTCCCTACTTTCCTACCTTCCTACTTCCCCCCCCTACTCTCCCCTACTTTTTGCGTAGATGGAGGTCCCCTGCTTTTTCCCTGGTTTTCTACTGCTTTCTCACAGGGCTAGCCCCTAAAAAGGCTTTAGGTACAGTATGTTACCATTTTTGCAAAAGAAGCTGCGCCAACTCACTCATTTAAAACATCCATTCTGTTGTGGAGCATTAAGTGTTTAAAACGAGATATACTTTAGTAAACGAAGAAGTTTACCTGCTGGCTGCAGGACAAACAGGAAACTCGGAGGGGGCTGAATAAAATGGCAATCGAGATAAAAAACTCTAATAAACCGTCTGTCCAGACTGAAAGACTCGTAGAAGTCTCAGACCCATTTGGGGAATTGACACTCCCTAGAGGCGACGACTCAGGCCCATTTAGGTCATTGACGCCTCCCAAAGACGGCGTTTATGTTCAAGGCATTCCAGGTACTACGCGCCATTTTGCGGGAGGGATGACGTTCCAAAGTGAGCCCGAAAATGAGCCTGGACAGAATGTTGTGAATGCGAATGATAACACTTTAGATTCGCCGAGAAGTTTTAATATGCCAGGCCTTATAAGATCGGTATCAATTCCAAATTCAACGGAGCTTGCAGAACCGGAAGCAGAACCGACCGCGAACACTATAATAGTGTCAGCGGCCGGCATCAAACGTTTGTCGTCCAACTTTGAACCAGAACTTGGACGTCAAGAAATGGATGGTGGCTACGGCGAGCCCTACGCCCTGGTAATAGGACCGCAGGGAGTACGGCTCGGCAGCGAAGCATTAGCAGCATAGCCAAATACGCCGTTATATTTTCGCGCCACTTGAAGCACGCAGGTAGCCTGTGCTCATCTAATTCCTGTACATTAACGCCTTAACAAGCGTTGAATAAAACAGTTTACCGTAAACTACAGGAATCCTAACACTATGAATAAACGCACCATTGGAATCCTAACCGGAGGGGGTGATTGCCCCGGACTGAATGCTGTTATCAGAGGTGTTACAAAAACCGCTGATAAATTCGGCATTAGCGTACTGGGATTCCACGACGGATTTCTAGGAATGATTGAAAAACGCTTTGATATGCTCTCTTTTGAGCGTGTTTCCGGCATCCTGACGCAAGGCGGTACTATCCTAGGCTCCAGCAACACCGCCAGCCCATTTGAACATGTTATTGCTGAGGGCGGACAAACGAGAAAAATAGATGTGTCCCAGCAATGCATGGAACTCTATCGTGACTTGGGCTTAGACGCCCTCATTTGCGTGGGAGGAGACGGCACTCTTACTATCGGCGGTAGATTCGCAGAGATGGGAGCAAATATTGTAGGAGTGCCCAAAACCATCGACAAAGACCTCATGGAAACCGACACTACCTTTGGTTTCGATTCGGCAATGGTCACTGCGACCGAAGCGATTGATAAGTTGCACACCACTGCTGCTGCACATCATCGCGTCATTTTAGTTGAAGTCATGGGGCGAAATGCTGGATGGCTTGCCCTAGAATCCGGTATCGCTGGCGGAGGTGATGTGATTTTGATACCTGAGATACCGTACGACATCGAGCTAATTGCAGCCTCGATCCGACGCCGCAGCCGCTTTGGCAGGAAGTTCAGCATCGTGGTAGTGTCTGAAGGAGCTATGCCCATTGGCGGGACACAAGTGGTGGCGAAGATCTTGGCTGACCGGCCCGATCCGGTGAGGCTCGGTGGAATTAGCCACGTCATCGCCGACCAACTTGAAAAAATGACCGATTTAGAGTGTCGCGTCACTGTACTCGGACACCTGCAACGCGGAGGTACCCCATCTCCCATAGACCGCTTGCTCGCCACCCGCTTTGGGGTAAAAGCCGTTGAACTCGTTATAACCCGCAACTTCAATCAAATGGTCGCACTGCACGGCATTGAAATGCAGTCTGTCCCCATTCAAAACGTAATGGGCAAGCAGAAAAAAGTCCCCCTCGATTCACCCCTAATCCAGGTCGCCCTCTCCGTAGGTACTACATTTGGTGCCCCCCTAGATATGAGCCTCAGAGGGTAATAACTGCATCCATGAAGCGAGAACTTCAACATAATGAGGCTGCACATAAACGTTTGTAAGGCGGTGGATACACTAACCCCTCGCAGCGTGGGAAACTGCTTGAATACTTGACGCGGCCCTGCTACCAAAACATCACAGGCTCAACCAGCTTCGGCATCGCAGGTGGGTACAACCCGGGTGGAAACGGTTGATTGTAATTTCCCATACACCAGCTCTTGTAAACTTCACGAGCTCTCAGGACCAACTCTTTGATAAAGCTGATAAACCGCCGTCTTAATTCTTTATCACAACAAATGCACCACATCCGCCGTCCTTTACGATCAGGTTGATGGCCAGGATCCAACTGTTCACGCAGTAACCTCTCTTTTCCGACGACACCTTTATGAACGGCTAAACGCTTTTTGCGATACTCGTTTTCACGTTCCTTAATACAACGAACAATCTTGGCGTTATTCTCAGCCTGAACAGTAGTCGAGTGGATCCCCATATAGTCCATCCAAATATTGGGCTCCAACTTAAAACTCATCTGTTCATGAGCTTTCGCAAGCATTTCACCCACCAAAGCATGGCAATCTTTAATCGTGAGATATTGATTCTTGACCGAACGTACAGCATTTCGGGGGATCCATGCCCATATTTTCTGATGAATCCCCTTCTCAAACATGCTCCAACTTGAAAGACCTGGGTAGTTAGCAATC
>JAAYZI010000376.1 GCA_012514925.1 Deltaproteobacteria bacterium
AAAAAAGCATTCAGCAATACATAATATTCGTCCAACGTGCGGCGCTGATCGGTTTTTAACCGAAACTCCGCCATCAGCTCCTCTCCTTCGAAAATTCCCGCTACAGTACTGGTATTGCCGATATCAAAAACCAGGAGCATCTACGCACCCTTTACCAAAGTTACATCGCCGCTTAAAACTTCGTGCACCACACCCTGATCTTCAATCTCAATGCTACCCTGCGGACCTAGCCCAACAAACCGACCGGTACGAAGCAGAGGCCCATCCCAGACCTTGACCTGCTGCCCCAAGAACAAAGCCGCCTTCATCCATCCCTCACGAAATGGCTCAAAACCTTCAACCCTAAACAGGCTCCAGGCCTGAGCTAGGCGGTCTGCAAGCTCAGGTGCAACCTGCGGCACGGAAAGGCTCCGCCCACAAAGCTCCGAAATAGAGATCGATTCAGGCACACTTTCAGGAGGAGCGCTAAGATTAACCCCTAGACCCACCAACAGCGCCGGTTTCTTACCACGCACCATCTCAAGCAAAACTCCGGCTAATTTACGGCCGTCCGCAGACCATACATCATTCGGCCACTTCAAACCAATCCGGCATCCGAGTCCGGTGAAGTATTCATGTATGACTAACCCTGCCACTAGGGAGAAAGCCGGAAGCGCTGCAAGCGCAGGGCCTCTATGTGAAAAGGCCACCGTCATGCACAACCCCCCAGCCGCATCCTGCCAGCGACGACCGCGGCGACCGCGTCCGGCGCTCTGCCTCTCAGCCACAACCAGCAAGTGCTCCCCTACCTTAACCTCAGGCGTCAGGGCTTGCGCAACATCCATGGTAGAAGAAACGCTTTTATAACAGTGCACCGCCCACTTACCGGAACTAACGCCGAGCCGCTCTTTTATTGCGGCTTCCCATTCCAAGTGCGGCACCCAGATTGGTTCCGGCTTATCAGCTAACAAAGGATCACCCATAACCATTCAACAAAGAGAAAATCGCTATCAGCGACTCTGGATTCACACCTGAAAATACCCAGCTATCTCTATATAAACGACAACACCGGTTTTCCAAAGAGCTGCTCCACCTGATCACAAAGCTCCTCAGAGGGCAGCACGCATACCGGTACGTTATCCTGGCCTTTAAGCGCCAGACTGATCTCCTGGCCGTCTAAACGCAAATACACCTTAATAGGGCAATTCCCTGCATGCCGCCGCAAGACCTCCACTAATTCATCCACATGGTCCTCAAACCGGTCATCTCCTCCGAACACCATCACCCCTTGAGTGGCGCTACGGTCCCGCATCTCTAGCAAAGCTTCTATTTTTGAAATTATCAGTACGCAGCGCTCTGCCGATAGATCCAGACGACCGGTAGCGACAATCGGATCTTCGCATGTCAAAATCTGCACGTATTGAGAATAAACATCCGGCCAGGCGATAGCTTCCACAGTGCCGCACCAGTCCTCCAAGACAAAGGAGGCATAACGTTGCCCTTTCTTGGTATTGCGAAGCTTTAATGCCGTTACGACGCCTCCCACTTTAATATCGCTTTCTCCAGCGTATGCGCGCAGATCAAGCGTGGTCGTGACCCCCAACCTAACCAATGCCGACTTGTATTTTTGAAGAGGGTGGCCCGAGATATAAAAGCCCAGAGCCTCACGCTCCATCGAGAGTTTCTGGTTAATAGGCCATTCAGGCTTTTGCGATAAACGCTTTGGCAGACAGCACATTTGGAATGAATCGCCGAACAGGCCAATCTGATTGCTGGCCTGCTCGCGCTGCAAAGCTTGCCCCGCGCGCATTACCTCTTCTACTCGCTCATAGAGATCCCGTCGGCTCGATCCACAACTATCAAACGCTCCGCACTTAATTAAACTCTCTACCACACGCCGATTCACAGCGTGCAGATCAACGCGCGCGACGAAGTCCTCCAAACTATCAAACGGTCCATCCTGTTCGCGTGCAGCCACAATCGCAACCACCGCCTTTTCACCCACTCCCTTCACTGCTGACAGACCGTAGCGGATCTTGCCCTCATTAACGGAGAACTCGGGCTGCCCCACATTCACGTCCGGCGGCAGCACTTCAATTTTCTGCTTGCGGCACTCGTTTAGATTCTTGAGGGTTTTATCACTATCGTCCATCTCATGCGAAAGCAGCGCCGCCATAAATTCCACCCCGTAATGGGCCTTGAGATAGGCGGTCTGATAGGCGATTAGGGCGTATGCCGCAGAATGGCTGCGATTAAATCCGTAGCGCCCGAAAGTCTCCATCTGGTCGAAGACTTCACTCGCTACTTTTTTGGAAAGGCCGCGCGCAATCGCCCCTGAAAGGAAACGCTTGCGCTGGTCCGCCATCTCTTGCGGAACCTTCTTACCCATAGCGCGTCGTAAAAGGTCGGCTTCTCCAGGACTGTATCCAGCCAGCTCACGCGCTAACTGCATGATCTGTTCTTGATAGATGATGATGCCGTAAGTGTCCTGCAAAACAGTGCGCATGCTGGGATGCAGATAACTCACAGGCTCGCGTCCATGCTTACGTTCGATATAGTGGTCCACCATCCCAGCATCCAGAGGACCGGGACGATAAAGCGCCACAATCGCGACTAGATCGTCGAAACAGTTAGGCCTAAGCCGCACCGTCGTCTCTGTGATGCCGGTACTTTCAAGTTGAAACACACCGGTGGTATTTCCGGCGCAAAGCATGGCGTAAGTCGACGGGTCGCTTAGAGGTAAAGTATCCAAGTCCACCTGTAAACCCCGCGACTGGTGAACGATCTCAATGGTGGTACGAATGACGGTCAGGGTTTTAAGCCCCAAAAAGTCGAACTTCACCAGGCCTATCCTGGCGACTTCATCCATGGAGAACTGCGTCACATCGTTGCCATCCTTATCAGTCATAACCGGCAACATTTCGATCAAGGGCCGATCTCCAATCACGACTCCCGCGGCATGTGTCGAGGAATGACGCGTCAGGCCCTCCAGCTTCAAAGCCAGCTGGATTAGCTGCCCACCCTCCCCTCTGGCATACTCCGCTAAACGTTTCTCCTTCGTAAGCGCCTCTGCCAGAGGACAATCAAAACCTTGACGAGGTGCCGGGACTAGCTGCGCCACACGATCTGTTTCGGCGTAGGGGATGCCTAGCACCCGGCCGACATCCTTAATCGCGGCTTTGGCCTTTAAAGTTCCAAAGGTGGCAATCTGCGCCACCTTCTCACTGCCGTACTTTTGCACCACATAATTAATGACTTTGTCTCGTCCGAAAATACAAAAATCAACATCAATATCCGGCATCGAAACCCGAGCCGGATTAAGAAAACGCTCAAAAAGGAGCTTGTGTCGGATCGGATCAATTTCAGTGATCGCCATAGCATAAGCCACCAACGAACCGGCTGCGCTGCCCCGCCCCGGACCAACCGGAATACCCTGGTTCTTAGCCCAATTGATAAAGTCAGCCACCACTAGAAAATATGAGGCAAAACCCATCTGCGAAATCTGCAAGATCTCCTCTTCCAAACGTTCCTGATAAGCCGCCTTGTGCGGAGGTTTGTCCGGCTGAGATTGCAAAATGAGGCTCCAGCGCTGTTCCAAACCGGCCCTGGCCTTCTCCGCCATCTCCTCTTCAGCGCTTCTCCCAGGCGGCAGGTCATAATTCGGCATATGATAAGTGGAAAAATCAAATTGAATTTCGCACTTTTCAGCGATCTTGAGCGTCTGCTCAATAGCCTCCTCAGCACCGGGCCACTCGCCAAATTCCTCGCGCATTTCATCCGCTGATTTAAGGTGCAGGTCAAATCCATCGTACCGCATACGCTCGGGGTCGCTGATCAAACGACCGGTGGAAATGCACATCAACACCTCTCGCGCGAAGTGGTCGTCCTTATCCATGTAGTGGCAATCGGTTGTCGCCACTAGTGGCAGCCCCAGCTCTTTGCTAAACAGCAAACAAGCCTGATTTACTTTTTGCTGCAAGCGGTCCTGATGCGGTTGAACCTCTAGATATAGATCATCCTTAAAAATCCGCGCCAAGCTCTCAAGCCGACTCCGGGCTCTCGCCATGTCATCCAACTCAACCCAATACGCCAACTCGCCCGAAACGCACCCGCTTAAAACCACCAAACCTTCGGAGTACTCCTCCAGAATCTGATAATCAATACGAGGCTTGAAATAAAAACCTTCCTTGTAGGCAAGGCTGCTTAGTCGGCACAGGTTGTGATAGCCGATATTATTTTTGGCAAGCACCGTGAGATGATGGGTCGGTGCCCCGCCTTGATGTTTGGTCTTTTTTTCAAAACGTGAGACCGGGTTCAAATACAGTTCGCAGCCGATAATCGGCTTAATTCCGATTTTTTGACCGGCTCGATAAAACTCCACGGCGCCGTGCATATTGCCGTGATCTGTCATGGCAATCGCAGGCTGCCCCAGCTCATGCGCGCGCTGCAACACATCCGGAATCTTGTTGGCCCCATCTAAGAGGCTGTACTGAGTATGTAGGTGAAGATGAACAAATTGGGTCACAAAAAAGCACCCCCATGCAGAAAAGCTACTGCCGTACTTTTATTATACAATTATAACTAATCGGATTTACGTAACCGTTCACTCTTGAAATTGGGCATACAAAGTAATCCCCAAACTTAATATTCACCTGAACGGATATGGATTTACTACCGAAAGTCAGTGAACCTAAAGGGTACTATTGATTTATGCTCCAGACCAGAACAAATCGCAACCTCATCTGTAGAAGAGACCACCAAGCACCATAAAAGTCTGTAAAATAGTGCAGATACGCTTTCAGCCCCGAGCATGGGATCCCGCGCCGAGTGTAGGTCAAGCTGTATTCGGCTTGAGGGGATACTCCGCGAAAAAGAAGGTGCCCCCTTCGGCGGTCGATGCAAACGCAACCTTGCCCTGCAGATACCTTTCACTCAGCAGCTTGATGCTGTATGTGCCGATCCCGCGATCCCGCGCCTTGGTTGAAAAGGACCGCTGAAAAATTTGTAGTCGTACTGCATCCGTCATTCCTCCAGGATTATGCACCGTGAACAAAACCCGATCATCCTTAAGGACGACATCCAGCCTTACCACTCCGCCGGCAGGGCATGCCTCCAGAGCATTTTTTACCAGATTCTCTAGCACTCGTCTGAGCAGCATGTCATCGCTAAAAAACACCACCTCGTCGCCAGGTGCCAACTCAATCACCTTTCCAGCTGCCACCGGATGATTGCGATAGGCATCAGCCACCTCCTGCAGCAGAGCGCGAGCCTTGACTTCTCCCCAATTCAGTCGCAGTTCGCCGCTCTCCGCCGCCGACAAATCGCTCTGGCTTTTGATCTGCTCCACTAAACGCGTCGCAGATCGGCTCATCATGCGCAGATATTCTTCCTGGTTTAGACCGCCCTCCTCAGAGGCTAGTTCTGAAGCTGATCGCGCAGTAACCGCAGTGTTTAAAACATCATGGAAAAAGAGGCGTTCCAACACCCGTCGGCGTTTCTCACTGCTGATGTCGCGCGCCGCAAAACTAGTATAACTTCGCCCTGGTATTCCAATGGGCGCCGCCCGGATATGCAAATCGAGCGCCTCTCCGTCCTTGCTCGTAAAGCGACACTCCTGCGAATTGTTGTTCCCTTGCTGCGCCGCAAAAATAGCGTTAGCCGCACCACATTCTCGGCAATATTCGGTGGTACCGCAACCACCTCGACAGTCGGAATGCACGCACTGCAGGGCTTCGCCGGGACGCAGCCCATAAACCTGTTCCGGGCGGGAACATTTCACAATCTTTAGGAACGCATCATTGCAGAAAACAATTTGCCGGGATGAATTCAATACCAGCATCGCGTCAAACACCGCAGCATAAAGTTTCTCCATCCACTCGGTAGACAAGATCTCCTGCACCTGGTTAGAGACGACCTCCTCGGATGCGCGCTCTGCCGGAAGAAAATCTGTTTCCTCCGCCCTTCCTCCGCTTTCCACTCTTCCTCCGCTTTCCACTCTTGCCTGAAAACCCGTTTTATCTTCCTTTGTCACCATACCCGCAGGACATAACACGACCATCACGAAAAAAGAAGACACTTTTGGTGCCCCCCTACCTAGATGTGCCTACATTTGGTGCCCCCCTAGATATGAGCCTCAGAGGGTAATAACTGCATCCATGAAGCGAGAACTTCAACATAATGAGGCTGCACATAAACGTTTGTAA
>JAAYZI010000377.1 GCA_012514925.1 Deltaproteobacteria bacterium
CACGGGAGCGTCGCCGCGCTCCATTCCTGGCATTGAAGTCGATGGGGAGGTGATCCATACTTCCCGCACAATCCTGGAGTACAAACGTTTACCCCAGAAGATGCTGATTATCGGGGCTGGCGCAATCGGTGTTGAGTTTGCATATCTCTTTCACGCCTTGGGAACCCAAATTACCCTGGTGGAGATGATGGATCATATCTTGCCAGTAGAAGATGAGGACATCTCACGCGAATTGGAGAAGATCTTCAAGAAGCAAGGTATGCTGATCATGACTGCGGCTAAAGTCCATAACCTCAGGCAAACTGGAAAGGTCGTTTCCGCCTCTATCGAAACCTCCCAGGGCGAAGAGAAGTGGAGTGGCGACTGTTGCCTACTGGCTGCCGGAGTCGTCCCCAACAGCGCAGGGATAGGACTAGAGAAGGCCGGAATCGTTTCCGAAAAGGGGTTTATTAAGACCGACACTTTAATGGCGACCAACCAACCTCATCACTTTGCAATCGGCGACGTTGCTGGAGCGCCCCTTTTGGCGCATAAGGCCACTCACTCCGGAATTATCGCAGCCGAGGCAGCTTGCGGTCTTAAACCACACCCACTCTGCCTGGATAACTTACCAAGCTGCACCTACTGTCAACCTCAAGTAGCCTCAGTGGGGCGAAGCGAAAAAGCGCTTAAAGCTGCGGGGATTAAGTTTCGAGTCGGCAAGCTTCCTTTTTCCGCTATCGGCAAGGCCGTCGCGGCCGGAGAACCGGAAGGTTTTATCAAAGCTTTGATCTGTGAAGAATCAGGAGAAGTGCTGGGGCTTCACATTATCCAAGCGGAAGCTACCGAGTTGATTGCTGCAGCAGCCTTGGTACGATCCCATGAGGGCACGGCTCAAAGTGTGATCGAAACGGTCTTCCCCCACCCTACTCTCTCCGAGAGTCTGCTGGAAGCGACCGCACTAGCTGCTGGCAGACCCCTTAATTTTTAAGTCGTCCCATGATTGACAGCCTACGTCTATTTGACCTCGGCATCTGGCCGTATATGCAGACCTGGAAGTTGCAGCGCCTCCTTAACTTGCAGCTGCAACAGGGCAAGTCCGGGCCCGCACTGATTTTGTGCGAACACCCGTCGGTGATTACCTTAGGACGCCGCGCCAACCGCGATAATATTCTCGCTACAGAAACCGAACTTAACGCTATGGGAGTCGAAATAATTGAGAGTGATCGCGGTGGTGAGGTTACATGGCACGGACCGGGGCAGCTGGTTTGTTATGTAATTATTGACCTTACAAAACACCGGAGAGACGTAGGGTGGTTTATGAGATCCATGGAGGAAGTTATAATCAGGACACTGCAACAGTATGAAATCACTGGATTTAGAATTCCAGGCAGGACCGGCGTGTGGACTGAGAACCGGGAACATGGTATCCCTGAGGCACCCCGGAAGATAGCCTCCCTGGGGGTACGTATCAGTAGGTGGTGTACTTTGCATGGGTTCTCGATAAATTTCCAAAATTGTCAGGAGGGTTTTGGTTTAATTCGCCCGTGCGGGATGCAGGGGGTTAAAGTAACTTCAATCCAGGAAGAGTCGTTGGAACCCGCCTACCCAGCACTGCTTAAGCAGCGCGTCTTGTCCCATTTTTTAAGTGTTTTTGAGTATTTTGGAGTGGAAGAATGCCCCGCTCAAGCGCAGCAGATTTAAAAAAAGAGCGCCTCCAATCTTCAGCCAAAGTCTACCTCATGGATGGAAGCTTGGCTAAGAGCACTGAACCTGCTCCTCCAAAAAAAACCAAACGCCCCAAGAAGAAAGCTAAGCTTACAGTTATAGAGGAACCCTCAAGAAAAACTAGAGCCAAACCCAAGCGCTCCACCTCGACTAAGAGAACTACGACTAAGAAAGCTCCAGCTAAAACAAAAGCTAGGAGCGTAAAACCCCAGAAACAGCGCGTTGCTACTACGCGTACGAGCAAAACAAAAGACATTAAGTCCTTAACCATATCTGCGCAGCAGTGGCGCAAAGCCTATCAAATTATGCTGCAGGCGCGCTTGATCGACGAGAAGATTACCGTGCTATACAAGCAGAGCCGCTCTACCTTTCATATCAGCTGCGCGGGGCATGAAGCTGTACAGGCCGCAGCCGGACATGTCTTTCGGGCAGACAAAGACTGGTTCTTCCCCTACTATCGCGACATGGCGCTGATGACCGCGCTGGGCATGACATCCCAAGAAATGCTGCTAAACGCCATGAACAAAGAAGCCGATCCAAATTCGCATGGGCGGCAGATGCCCGCGCATTGGAGCGCTCCAAAATTACGCGTTATGAGCCAAAGCTCCCCGGTAGGCTCACAATTTCCTCAGGCCGTCGGCTGCGCCCTCGCCTCCAGACGTAGAGGCTTAAAAGAGGTGATCTATGTTTCAAGCGGCGACGGAGCCTGCAGTCAGGGCGACTTCCATGAAGCCCTAAATTGGGCTGCGCGTGAAAAACTTCCGATTATTTTCTTGATTCAGAACAACGGTTACGCCATTTCAGTAAACGTAGCCGATCAACTGGCCGGCGGGAGCGCCGCCAAAATCGCCGCGGGCTACCAGAACCTAAACGCTCTTAATGTTGACGGCACGGATTATGCGGAGTGCTATCGCGCTCTCAAACAAGCGCACGCGCGCGCCCTAAAAGGGGATGGTCCTTCCCTGATTGAAGCAATGGTGCCCAGACTGCGCAGCCATTCAATCTCCGATGACCAAACTCATTACCGCGACGCTTCCGAGCTAGAACAAGATCGCAAACGCTGCCCTATCGGAAAAACCAAACGCTATCTCCTACGCTGTGGTATCACCACTAATGCCGCCTTGAAATCATTAGAAACAAACTTAAAGGCTGAAATTGACGAAGCCGCAGATTGGGCTCATTTACAACCAGCCCCAAATCCCGCCACTATTTCTCAATTTTCATTTAGCGAACCTGAACCGATGCTAGACGTTCCGGAAGCGGAGCTGGGCGGCGACGACGTCTTTATGGCGGAGGCTCTAAATCACGCTTTAGACGAAGAAATGCTGCGCAACCCTGAAATGTGCATCTTCGGACAAGATGTTGGTGGGAAAAAGGGCGGCGTATTTTTGATCACCTCTGGACTTACCCAAAAATACGGAGCTAAACGAGTCTTTAATGCACAACTAGCCGAGAACTCAATCGTAGCGGCTGCAATCGGCATGGCAATGCGCGGTCTAAAACCGGTAATTGAAATTCAATTTGCCGATTTCATTTGGAGCGCCATGAATCAAATTCGAAATGAGCTGGCGATGCTGCATTTCCGTTCGTACGGTGAGCTTTCCGCCCCGCTGGTTATTAGAACGCCAGTAGGAGGATATATCGGAGCAGGTTGCTATCATTCTCAGAACATCGAAGCTACCTTTGCGCACTTCCCCGGCATGTACATTGTTTATCCCTCCAACGCTACGGACGCCAAAGGATTGCTAAAAAGCGCTATCCGCTCCATCAATCCTGTACTTTTTTTGGAACACAAGGGGCTTTATCGCAAGCCCTGCGCAAAAGGGCCCGAGGGAGACGCTGACACCCTGACCCCAATCGGCAAAGCCAAAGTGCTGCGCTCAGGCACTGACGCTACGATTGTTGCTTGGGGTGCAGTGCTTTATAAGGCACTGGCGGCAGCCGACCAACTCGCCCAAGATGGCTTGTCGGTTGAGGTGATAGACCTCAGAAGCATTGTCCCAGTCGATTGGGACACAATTTACACAAGCTTGAAGAAAACCAACCGTCTTTTGATCGCGCACGAAGACGTGCGTTTCATGGGCTTCGGTGCCGAGATCGCGGCCCAAGCGGCTGAAGTTTGTTTTGAGCATCTGGACGCTCCGATTAAGCGCATCGCCATGAAAGACATCGCGGCCTTGCCCTTCGAAGCTGGGCTTGAAACAGCGGCCCTGCCCCAAGAAGAAGATATTGTAGCGGGTTTAGGTGAGTTGCTGAGCTATTGACCCCCGTCGGCGAAGCGGTTACTTACTTACAAAGCAGCGACCCGCCACTTACTGATAGGCAAAGCAGGATGCTGGCCCGGACGTTTCTCCAGGTTTCTGCTGCGTCACTTTATCTGCAGAGAGGATCATGAAAGTTGAGATCATCATGCCGCAAATGGGCGAGTCTATTGCAGAGGCTACGATCATAAAATGGTTTAAACGCCCCGGCGATCAAGTTCTAAAAGACGAAATTTTATTGGAAATTTCAACCGATAAGGTCGACTCCGAAATTCCCAGCCCAAGCAGCGGACTATTGTATGATGTCTTTTTTGATGCCGGAGAGGTGGTACCAGTCAAAACCCCAATCGCTGTTATCGAAACTAACGAGACCAATACGGCAGACCAAGAGTTGGCTGCCCCGGCCTCTGCCGAGCAGGCCCCAGCCTATGACCCGCCTACGCAGACTGCCGCAGCATTGGAAGAGCCGCTAGTCTCATCCAGCTCCACGCCCCCGGTCTTTTCAAATCGTTTTTATTCTCCGCTGGTCAAAAATCTAGCCGCCAAGTACGCCATCACTTTCTCAGAGTTGGACATGATCCCCGGCAGCGGCCAAGGCGGACGTCTTACCAAACTCGACCTGCTAAATTACATCCAAAGAGATCGCCGAACACCGTCTGCCACAAGCGCCCCTGAACCGGCCCACTTGCCGGCGCTAAACGACAACCGCCGAATCGTAGATACTCCCAGCTCCCAAATTCAAGTCAGTGTAGGAGAAAGTACCGCTATTCCGATGGACCACATGCGCAAAATCATCTCGGAGCGTATGTTGCATTCTTTGCAAACCAGCGCGCATGTGCACTCAATTCACGAAGTGGATATGACTAAGGTATCGCGCTGGCGCGCCGATTATTTGGATGAATTCCAGGCGCGAGAAGGCTTTAGGATCAATTTTACGCCCTTTTTCCTAGAAGCCGCCGCCAAAGCCCTGCTCGAATTTCCGTACCTAAACAGCACCATCGAAGGAGATATGATTGTGCTTAGACGGCATGTTAATCTGGGTTGCGCCGTAGCGCTGGAAGGAAATGGCCTGATTGTGCCAGTGATCAAGAAAGCCGAAGAGAAAAACCTGGTCGGCTTGGCGCGTCAACTTAACGATCTGGGGCACCGCGCCCGGCATAAATCCCTTTCCCCCGATGAAACCGCAGGGGGCACTTTTACCGTCACCAACGCCGGCGGCTTCGGAACATTAATCGGCACGCCAATTATCAACCAGCCCCAGGTGGCAATTTTGTGCGTTGGACGCATTCAAAAACGCCCGGTCGTCATAGACGATCTGCTCGGCATCCGGGAGATGTGTTATCTTACTCTCTCTTATGACCACCGTATTATTGACGGCATGATGGCCGGTCGCTTTCTCTCATTTCTAAGCAATTATCTGGAGCATTGGGATCTTTCCCGGCCTCTCTATTAGCGCAGCGGAGTTACTTATGCGCGTAGTCGCAGGCAAAGCGAAAGGCAAGCAGCTACGCCCTGTGCCGCATGGCGGCACGCGGCCCATTCTGGACCGCGTGAAAACCGCCCTCTTTGACATCCTGCGACCGAGGTTAGCGCAAATGCGCATGCTCGATCTGTTTGCAGGAAGCGGCAGCGTCGGGATTGAGGCTCTCAGCCAAGGCGCCGCGCACTGCGTATTTATCGAGATGGACCAGAAAGCCATTCAAACCATTAAACAAAACCTGGCCCATACCGGCTTGGAACGCGAGGCTGCGGTGCTACCAAGAGACGCTTTTAATTTCATAAAAAGCTGCCAAGCCGCTTTTGATTTAATTTACGTCGCCCCCCCGCAGTACATGGGCATGTGGGCCAAGGCGCTGCGCGGCATAGACCGCCACCTGGAGATCTTAACACCTGGCGGGTGGGTAATCGCGCAAATCGATCCAAAAGAGTACCAACCCTTAGAGCTGGACACCCTAAGTGAAACGAGGCAAAAAAAATACGGAAACACTTTGCTAGTATTTTATGAAAGAAAAGCCTAAGCTGAATATTTCATAAAAGCATAAAAAGGATACTACCCCGCTTCCCCTTGCTTTGAAATATCCAACATCTCCACTCCGCCTAAGCGATCAGTAATAGAAACTTCTTCCATTTCACTTAAGTTCTTGACCACTGCGCTGATGCGCTGGGCCGACTCCTCAATTGCCACTACTGTCTCCTGGCGCTGTTTTGGGGTAAGCTCCTCATCGTGACGAAGCAGGTAGGAGTTCCCCACGATGGCCGCCAAAGGGTTGTTAATTTCGTGGCGAAGCGTCACCGCCATTTTACCGACCAAGGCCAGATTCTCAGTTTGCATCAAACGTCTCTGCATTCGCACAATCACCACCGCCAAAACTAATCCGCCAAAAATCACTAGCAGTGCAACCACCACCATCTCCAGATAAATGGTGTGTTTGTACTCCGCGCTAAAGGCCA
>JAAYZI010000378.1 GCA_012514925.1 Deltaproteobacteria bacterium
GCGCTGCTTCTCGGGCGCGCGAAGCCTCCAAGGCCTTAGTCATAATAATCTTTGCTATCGCGGGATTTTCTTCAAGGAACGCGGAAAAATGCTCTCCAAATGCCGTTTCCACAAAGCTTTTAACGTCAGCATTTCCGAGTTTGGTTTTGGTTTGACCTTCAAATTGCGGTTCCGGAATTTTAACACTTATAACTGCCGTCAACCCCTCCCGCGTATCTTCTCCCTGTACAGATTCCTCGCCTTTTATGATTCCATTTTTGTTGGCATAGAAATTTATGCATCTGGTCAGTGCCGCCTTAAAACCCACCAGATGAGTGCCGCCTTCCTGCGTATTGATGTTATTGCAATAGGTAAAAATATTCTCTTGGTACTCTCGGTTGTATTGCAGCGCCAATTCAAGAGAACAAGTATCGCGCTCTGCCTTAATATAAATGGGTTCTTCAAAAAGCGGATTTCTAGCCCTATTGACGTGCTTTACAAAACTACGAATCCCGCCCTCGAAAAAAAACTCTTGTTGTTTCTCAGCCCGCTCATCAACCAATATCAACTTAAGACCCGCATTTAAAAAAGCGAGTTCACGCACGCGATGAGCCAAAAGTTCTAAATTAAACCCAGCCGATTCGGTAAAAATAGTATGGTCCGGATAAAAAGTGACCTTTGTCCCACTCAAATTGGTGCTACCAGTCACCTTTAGAGGCGCCACCGGCTTGCCGTAGCGAAACTCCATAAAATGCGTCTTACCGCCCTGATACACCTCGACCTTAAGCCACTCTGAAAGCGCGTTTACTACAGAAACGCCCACCCCGTGCAGACCACCAGAAACTTTATACGAATCTTTATCAAACTTGCCGCCAGCATGTAGCTTGGTAATAACTACTTCCACACCACTGACACCTTCGGTTGGATGAATTCCTGTCGGAATGCCACGGCCATTGTCAATAACCGAAGCTGACCCATCAGCGTGGACTACAATAGAAATCTCGGTGCAATATCCGGCCAGAGCCTCATCGATGGAGTTATCCAGTACCTCATGCACCAGATGGTGGTACCCCCGTTCGAAGGTGTCTCCGATATACATGCCCGGGCGCTTACGGACTGCCTCGAGCCCTTCCAAAACTCGGATCTTCTCGGAGTCGTAGTTCGCCACGTTCCCAACCCGATTTGGGCTCTGGGTATCAGCAGGAGATTCAGTAGTCATACAATTTCTTACTTCGGCAGTTAATTTTTATCCGGGTTAATCAAACTTAAAAAAGAACGGAATCGAATGCTCCGCAGCATGACAGTCCGTCTTTTCTGGCGCGGCCTCCCTTCGCACATACGATTACGGGACATGTTCGGGCCAACCCAGTTTTTTTCTATCCAAATCGCGTTTCAGGCGACTTCCCAAAAACCAACTTTCTAAAAATACCGCTCTATAAGGCGGTATCACGTTACCTATAATTGCTTATAAAATTCGACGATTTTGCTGTATTATAGACAAGTTATAGGCCGTCGTAAAGCCTTTCGGCTACTTTTTTAGACCACCACACCACTTAATTACTATTCTAAAAGCTCAGTAATTTCTCCGTTTTCAATCTGCCAAATCTGATGTGCTTTACTTAGATCTCTAGTTTTAAGCATAGCATCTGTACCAGTTACAAAAACCTGGCGGTTTTGCGAGAGCACTAGCTTATGTAACGCGGCTTCTCTCTCCTTGTCCAATTCAGAGTAAACATCGTCCAACAGCACAATTGGGCGTTCCCCTCTTAGCTCTTCAATCAGGGAAATTACACCAAGCTTAAGCGCTAACACCAAACTGCGTGATTGTCCTTGAGAAGCAAATGAACGGGAGTTTCTTCCCCCTATTGAAATCTCGATATCATCGCGGTGCGGGCCAAGCAGACACGCCTGCGCAGATAGCTCACGTCGTATGTTTTTCTCCAGAACTTCTTCAGCGTAAGCTTCACTAACTTCCTGCGGCGCCTTGAAAAAGTTGGTCTTTAATTCCACTTTTACGCGCCCTTCTGTTGCTGCAAATTGAGGATAAATCAAATTCACCTTATCCTGCAAATCACTTAAAAAATGGATACGCATCTTTGCCACCTGAACGGCGGCTTTTGCCAAAATATGATTCCACGGCCTAATCCCATTCTCATTCACACTAGGGCTGCGCAGTAGCTTGGCTTTGTTGTGCAAAGCCCGGTGGTAAGTCATGAGATGGCCGATAAAAGCCGGATCCAGATCAGAAGCATGGCGATCCAAAAATCTCCGGCGCATTTCAGGGGCACCCTTGATCAACCACAGATCTGTAGGAGAAAAACTTACGCTTAATAAGCGTCCCACAAAGTCACTAAGAGATTTAACCTGTGCTCCATTAATAAAGGTCTGCTTACTTTTTTCTGCGATGATAAACGTAAAATTTGCCTGCCCGGAATTTAGAACCACCTCTGCCACGACCGAACCTTGTTTTTCTCCCCAACAGACCAATTCCCTAGCTCTGCTGGTCCGAAAAGAGCGGCCGCAACTTAGTAGGTTTACGGCCTCAACCAAGTTGGTCTTGCCCTGAGCGTTTTTGCCTATAAGCAGATTCACCCCTGGGTTGGGGTTTAAAGCAACACTTCGGAAATTACGATAGTTACAAAGCTTAAGGGAAGAAAGGTGCACTCCTATCAACCATCCACATGCCGATTAATTCGCCAGCCTCATAGGCATAATTATGCCGACATAAGACTCGTCATTTTCGGCATAAAACTTACCTGGCCCTA
>JAAYZI010000379.1 GCA_012514925.1 Deltaproteobacteria bacterium
GAGCTGCGGCGAGGTTAAAGGTTGCAAAGCTTAAGGCGGAGAGGGCGGAGAAGTTAAAGGCTAAACGGTTAAAGGTTGAACAGTCGAAGGTTGAACAGCCGGAGACTAAACAGTCGGAAGTTGAGAAGCAAGAGGTTAAGCAGTTGAAAGTAGAACAGTCGGAGATTGGGAAGCAGGAGATTAAGCAGTTGAAGGTAGAACAGCCGGAGATTGAAAAGTCGGAAGTTGAGAAGCAGGAGGTTAAACAGTCGGGGCAAGGATCTAACGCGACAGATCTAGAAAAAATTAACGAGAGAGAAAGCGCTGAAGGTGCCCAAACAAAGATTGGTTCTAGTGAACCCGCTCAAGTGAAATCTTTAGAGCCATCACCAGAAAAACCCGGCACAAAAATTTCTCGTCACTTGCCGAGGCACATTAGAGATATGGTGTATGTAAGAGACGAAGGGCGGTGCACTTTTGTAAGTCCTGATGGGAGGCGCTGCGAGGAAAGATGCGACTGCGAGATTCATCATGTCGAGCCGTACGGTAAGGGCGGTGCGCATGATTTATCGAACCTTAGACTTTATTGCAGGGCTCATAATTTGCACCAAGCAGAAAAAGATTATGGCAAGGATTATATAAACGCGAAGATTCAAGCTGCGAGGGTGTGCGAACAAGGGGCGAGTGGGGTGGTTTGATTTATGCGGTTTGATGATTGGGGTAACCGGCGCGGTTTGATAGGGGCGAGTGGTGCAGTTTGGTTGGGGCGGTTTGATTTGCACGGCTTGATTGGGGCGGCGTGTGTAGAGCGGATGGCGGTTTTTGGGATATTTACTTTCTCTGGAGAAAGTAAAAAGTAAATTGAGGGCGCGGCTGCGAGGGGGAGTGCAAATCGCGATGGGTCGTGTGGCTGTGTAGCCGGGGGGTTCGGCCGGGGGCGCGGTTTGATCGGGCTGGTGCGTGTAGAGTGGGTGGCGGTTTTTGGTATTTGGGGCATTTACTTTCTCTGGAGAAAGTAAAAAGTAAATTGGGGGCGCGGCGGCTTGGTTGGAGCGGCGCGGTTTAATTTGTGCGGTTTGATCGGACCGACGCGTGTAGAGTGGATGGTGGTTTTTGGTATTTACTTTCTCCGGAGAAAGTGAATGGAAGAAAGTAAATGGGGCGCGGCTGTGAGGGGTGGTGCAAGTCGCGATGGACCGTGTAGCCGGGGGGTTCGGCTGGAGTGAGCGCGGCAGTTTGATTGGACCAGCGCGGTTTGATTGGGGCGCAACGGTTTGATTGGGCCAAAATATGTAGGGTGGGCGGCGGCATTTGGTTTTTGGTGTTTGGGATATTTACTTTCTCTGGAGAAAGTAAATTGAGGGCGCGGCTGCGAGGGGGAGCGCTTGGGGTCGTCGCGTTAAGTGATACGGCTGGGGCGAGGCATGCGGCGGCGCTGGGTTAGTATTTGGGTTAGTGTCCTAGTTGTTGGCGGTCGCGTAGTATTTCAATCGCCCAGGCTTCGAGTTCGTTTAATTCATCTTCTGATTCGAATTCTGCGACTTCGCCGTCGGGCCAACGCGCTATGCCGCGGTAACCCATGCCGCGCAATTCGACATTCACAATTTTAGCGTCACCATCGATCCCTACCGAACCAAGCAGAATATCTTCGGCTCGGGTTTCCTCGTCTAAAAAATCCTCAACCATGTCAACCTTCCCCCTTACCGCGCCAACCCAACTTTAAGATTAGTGCAAGGACGATTATAGCACAAACTGACCACAACTGAGGAATTTTTAGAGGATTACTTTGACCTTACACCCTCTACACCCTAGCTTATCAGAGCACTTATTTTTAGATTTACAAGGGATTATTTTGACCCTGCACCCCCTCTACATCCCCTACACCCGCCAAGGCTTCTGCGTATTTAGGCGGGACTAACTTAGCGCGCTCACAATCAAAGCAGCATTGGTGCCGCCAAACCCAAAGGAGTTCGACATGACGTGACGAACCTTACATGGACGGGCTTTATGCGGTACGTAGTCCAGATCGCACCCTTCACTAGGGTTGTCCAGATTAATCGTAGGAGGAATAATACCATCTATTATCGAGAGCGTGGCAAACACAGCTTCAATCGCCCCGGCCGCGCCTAGTAAATGTCCGGTCATCGATTTGGTGGAGTCCACCATTAATCCGTCTTTGGCATACCCACCAAAAACCTCTTTTATCGCTAGAGTTTCGGCCAAGTCGCCGGCCTCGGTAGAAGTGCCGTGCGCATTCACATAAGTTATGTCAGTAGATTTCAGACCGGCATAATCGAGAGCAGACTGCATGCACTGCCGCGCCCCGGAACCATCTACAGCCGGCGCGGTAATATGCTCGGCATCGCAAGAAGCTCCATACCCCGTAAGCTCGGCGTAGATTTTAGCGCCGCGTTTACGCGCAGCTTCAAACTCTTCGAGGATCAAAATCGCGGCACCCTCGCTCATCACAAAGCCGTCACGATCACGATCCCAGGGCCGCGATGCCTTTGTGGGCTCATCGTTCCGAGTAGAAAGCGCCCGCAACGCGCAGAAACCGCCTATGCCCATCTGGGTAACGGTGCTCTCCGCGCCACCCGTCAACATCAAATCCTGCAACCCATCCGCGATTAAACGACACGCCTCGCCGATAGCATGCGCTGAGGACGCACAGGCACTGGTGATGGCATAATTTGGGCCACGCAACCCAAAACGAATGGCCACATTACCGGGCGCTAAATTTGAAATTAGGGCAGGGATCAAAAAAGGAGAGATTTTTCTAGGGCCGCCCTTTATAAAGATCTCATGACACCTCTCTAGGTAACCCAATCCGCCCATGCCCACTCCAAGAACACAGCCCATGCGGCTGCGCTCGTATGCAACGTCTGAAAGCCCAGCGTCCTGCCAAGCCTCATGGGAAGCTCCCATAGCGTAGTGGGTAAAGATATCGTGCTTCTTAACCTCCTTCGGCTCAAAGTACTTGGCCGCGTCAAAGCCTTTTACCTCTCCTGCGATGCGGGAAGAAAAGGCGCTGGTATCAAAACGAGTAATCGGACCGATGCCACTCTTCCCCGCTTTAGCGTTAGCCCAAGTCTCTTGGGTAGTATTGCCCAAGGGAGACAGCACTCCGAGACCAGTAATTACAACTCTTCTTTTCTTCATAGAACATCTCCCCGGGAATTCCCAAATATCCGGGCTCGCACCATCCCGCACACCAACGGAGTAAAACTATTACCCACAATTTCAAGAAACTGCAATTTCAGTCAAATAATATTGCAAGAGATTTTCTGCAAATCCAGGACGACATTAATATAAAAGCCTATCATATTAAATAGCTTATCCGTTCACATGAATATTAAACTGGGTGATTACAATGTATTGCCAGTGTGGTCATCATGAAAAGTTCACATGAATATTAAATTAGGTGATTACAATTTGTTACCAGTGCAATCATCATGAAAAAACTCGATACTGCGTAACTATCTTGCTGTTTCGTGGGCCGCAACTCGCGGGGCTGGCACAAGCAGGGGCTGCAATGCCTCCCAGATCTTGCCTGCCATAATTTCATGCCCCTGAGCGTTAGGGTGCAGAAGGTCCGGAAAGTTTAAGTCCGGCCGTCCCGCCACCCCTTCAAGCAGATTGACTATCAGCAGGGCGTTATTCTGCTCCGCTAAGTCTCGGTACATTTCTTGATATTCAGCCCAACCCGCTAAGCCGCGGTGCTGAGGCAGATCAACTCCAGAGACTACGATCTTTACACCGGGGCTGGCGGCCCTGGCCCGGTCTATAATCTCCTGCATGTTTTTGCGGCACTCCTGAGCAGGCACACCCCGCGGCAGATCGTTTGCGCCAAACGCTACCATCAAGAGCGCCACTTCAGAGTTCAACACCGCAGAGCTTCGAGCTAAACCATCCGCAGCTGTGTCTCCACTAACACCAGCATTTACGACCCGAAAAGGAAGCTTGGCTGCTTGCAGGCGCTCCGCGATTAGAGCCGGGTAAGCCTCCGTGCGCGCCAGGGCCAAACCTTCAGTCAAACTGTCGCCTAAAAATACGACCGTAGAAGTACCTACGCCATCCATGCTTGCCCCCGCCTTGTCATCTCTTAATCCCCAACTTAGCACACCCCAACCTAATATAACTGCCAAAACCGCAGAGCCTAATACATTAACCGCTGTCTGTGGACGCACACACCCTCCTATTTACATGCATACTCATTTTCTTGGTATGCTGCAGCTTAGCATGAAGCTACTCCCTTCCAAAATCACCGCAGCCTGGGTTCTGTTGGTGCTATCTAGCGCCTTTTACGCGCGCGATTTGCTAGCTTTCCTGGATCGCTACCTAGCCCCAAATGATTATCTGATTTGGGGGTCTCTCCTCCTATTTGCGCTGATACTGCTTACAATCACAAGACGTGTGTGGCCAGGCGGCACTTTGCTTATCGGCGAGATCTTGCTGCTAGGCCTGCTGGCGGCCTCGCTCTTTGAGGTCTCTGTGGAACGTATGCATCTGGTTAAGTACGGCGTCATGGGGTTTTTTTACAGCTTGGACATTTTAAAAAATAATCGGTCGGTCCCCGGCAAAACAGCGCTGTTTCTTTCAACCTCCTTTTGCGCTCTAGTAGCCGCAACCGACGAAAGCTGCCAACACTTTATTCCTGATCGCGTCGGGGATCTGCGAGACGTAGGCTTTGGCGCAGTCGGCGGGCTATGGGGAGCGCTTATAGGAGTTTGCCTAAAAAGGAAGGGAAAGCTCTAGCGCCGCTCTCCTTTCGTTGAGATCATGCAATTTTTATTTTCAGCCTGGGCGATAAAATTTCACTCCGGCGCAGAGTCAATTTCACGCAGAGTTAATTTCACGCAAAGTTAATTTAACGCAAAGTTAATTTAACGCAGAATTAATTTCACTTTCTCTGGAGAAAGTAATATTTACGTGGACGGTTACCGGTGCTCCAGTTACCGGTGCTCCAGTTACCGATACTCCAAAACCCGGTCGATTCCCGCCAGGTCCTTATGATATACGACTCGCCCACGCTGCGGCACTTTTATCCGCGCTCTCTGATTCGCCCCAATCTCGCATAGAAAAGCTCCCGCTTTGGTAAGATGCTGGGGCACAATCTTTAGCAGGTGCTCCACGTCTTCCGTGCCCCGCGCTCCTGCAAAGAGCGCCGTGCGCGGCTCAAAATATAGCTCGGGCGACAAGTCTTGATCCTCAAGCGCAACATAGGGCGGGTTAGCCAAAATCAAATCGAATCTCTGCCCCTCAAGAGATTCGAACCAATTACTTTGCTGAAACATCACATAAGCCCCAACGTCATGCTTCTTCGCATTCCGCGCCGCTACTTCCAGGGCGGCTTCGTAGCAATCAACCGCACAGACCGAAAATTTGCGCCCTCTCTTCTTTAGCTCATACGCCAAAGCCACCGCGATACACCCCGACCCCGTTCCTAGATCCAAAATCTTAAGATCGGTAGCGCAAGCATCGACGAAGTTAATACTTCGCTCTATTATCAGCTCCGTTTCTGGACGCGGAATTAACACCGCCTTATTAACTTCAAACTCAAGCCCCCAAAACTCCTTAATCCCCCTGATATACGCCACTGGCTCCCTGCTGATGCGCCGATCAATAAAGCCCCTAAAGCGCGACTGCGCCTCTTCCGAGACAGGCTCGCTACCGCTTGTAATCAACGCCAACTTAGAAACTCCGGCCGCCTCACATAGCAGCAGCTCAGCATCCAAACGCGACGAAGGAGAATTTCCCTTTAAACTCTCGACTCCCCACTCTAATAGTTCCGAAAGAGTGGTCAAAGCCATCACTCTTTATCTCCGCCCTTAAGGGCTTCGGCTTGGTAGTAGGCCACCAGTGGATCGATCAACGTATCCAGGTCTCCTTCCATAACTTCAGGCAAGTTGTGGAGAGTCAGACCGATACGATGGTCGGTGATGCGGCACTGCGGAAAGTTGTAGGTTCGGATCTTTTCCGATCTGTCGCCGCTGCCAACTTGACGGCGACGATCATCCCGCCTCTCGGCATCTGCTTCGGCCTGTTTTTGCTCAAGCAGTCTGGCGCGCAGCACTTTAAGCGCTTTGTCTTTGTTCTTCAACTGGCTCTTCTCATCTTGCATGCAGACCACCATGCCGGTGGGAAGGTGCGTGACGCGCACAGCCGAATCAGTGGTGTTAACACTTTGTCCTCCTGGACCGCTGGACCGATATACGTCCACCTTTATATCTTTATCCAAGATCTCGACATCTACTTCCTCCGCTTCCGGCAGCACTGCCACAGTTACGGTGGAAGTGTGGATTCTTCCCGATGCTTCGGTGACCGGCACGCGCTGCACACGATGTACGCCACGTTCATAACGAAAGCGGCTGAAGGCGCCCTGCCCACTGATCATCGCAATGACTTCTTTAAAGCCACCGGCCTGAGCTTCGCTGGCGCTTAGCAGATCGACTTTCCAACGTCGCTGCTCGGCATAGCGCGTGAACATCCGAAAAAGCTCTGCCGCAAAAAGCCCAGCTTCATTACCCCCGGCCCCTGCCCGAATTTCAAAGATCACGTTCTTTTCATCGTTAGGGTCCTTAGGAAGAAGTAAGATTTTCATCTTCTCTTCGATTTCCGGCAGGCGCCTATGCAACAAATCTATCTCCTCTTTGGCCATCGCCGCCATGTCAGCGTCGGTCGCGCTCGCCTGCATCTCCTTTGCTTCCTCCAACTCGCGTTTCAGCTTGCGATAGCTCCGATAAGTAGCCACGACTTCACTGATATCCTTATGCTCTTTGGAGTATTGCTTGAGCAGTTGCATATCACTCACCACCTCAGGAGAGGAGAGCAATTTGCTCAGCTCTTCGAAGCGCAATTCAACCTGTTCTAATTTGTGCCACATTTATTTGTAACCGTTTTTTTTATGCTTACCTTACGATCCTGATAGGACCTTCAACACCATCTCGAAAAGCTTGGGACGCAGAACGCGAATCTTTTTATTGGCGCGGCTTGGATGGACCCGGTTAGACATGAACACGATATCAATGCCTTTTTGCGGCTCGATCCACAGAGAGCATCCCGTAAAACCATTGTGGCCCACAGCCGAAGCGCTTAAACCACACGTGGCCAACCCATTTTCACTGCTTGGCGATTCCCAGCCGAAGCGCCAACCGCCCTCCGCTGTCAACTCAGTCTCCGCCCAAAACTCAGCCAGCGTCTCTGCCTTTAAAAAATTACTCCGCCCGCGATAAGCCTTGAGCATCTCCGCCGCAAATAAATGCAAATCCGCTACCGTCGTGAAAACGCCGCTATGGCCGGCGATCCCTCCCATGGCCCAAGCGTTATCATCGTGCACCTCTCCGCACAGCACCCTTCGACGCCACGGGCACTCTTCGGTAGGAGCAATTAGATCCCGCACGGGATGGATGCCGCGCCGCCGAATCAAAGTCAGATCGATAAAACTTGTGTTCTTCATGCCAAGCGGCTGAAACACATAGCGTTGCGCAGCGCGGTCTAAGGTGAGCCCCGTTAGAATCTCCACCATGTGCCCAAGCACAATCAGCCCAAGGTCACTGTAAGTCTGCTGGATACCGGGCTTGGATTTAATGGAGGAGCGATTAACTGCGTTGTACACATAATCGCGGGCGCCGCGGCTGGTAAGCACTCCCATTCGCTCGCCGGTGTTGACTTTTAACAGCTCTTCAAAATAGGGGTGCCAGTGCGCAAGCCCCGAACTGTGTGAAAGCAGGTGCCCGACCGTAATGCCTGACTTGTCATAAACTCCAAAGCCCTGAATGTAACGGGAGACGTGGTCTTTTAAACTTAAATGCCCACTCTCCACCAGACGCATCACCAAAGTGGTGGTGGCCATCACCCCTGTCAGAGAGGCTGCGTCAAAAACCGTATCGGGCGTCATCTCCAGAGGGCGGTCCTCCGTATCGAACTTGGTAGCCCGAACACCATAACTCTGCTTGAAGACCTCGATCCCGTCCTTGCCGACCAACAACACACAACCCGGAAAAACCCCCTCTTCCACCCCCCGCTGCAAGAAAGCGCTCACTTCCGCAAAGGCATCAGCTTTGACCAACAGAGGACGGTCCGCGCGGCCATCTGCGACATGGGTTGAACGTACGGTACTCATACTTCTATCTTTTGGGCTTTTAATAACGGTAACGCTCCTCACCCCGGCCGATCTGCACCGCCAAGGTTGGAGAGTTATACCACGGAGCCGCCTTGTTTATAAAGCAACCGGCGATTCCACCAATTCAAAAGAATTTCCTGCTATACTCGCATGGATGCCAATCGGTAGCGGCAGATTCAAAAGCTCATGTCCAAAGGGCACCCCGCTTAAAACCGGGAAATCAAAATCCTTAAATACATTTTTAATGACATCAACAGCGGATGGGCCAAGCCCCTGCGCATGCTCACAGCGGCTTAAGTACCCCACCACGACCCCTTGCAGATGATCAAACTTACCCGCCAGCTTCATCTGGACCAACATACGGTCCAAACGGTACGGCTTCTCCGCAACCTCTTCCCAAAAAAGAATGTGGCCGTCAAAGTTAGGCTCCCAAGGAGTCCCCATCAAACTGCTTAACAGACTGAGATTGCCTCCTATAAGCGGCCCCTCCCCCCGCTCTGAACCGCACAACCTATTAAATGTCATGCCTCGAAAGGGGTTAATCTCTCGCCCCTCAAGCAGCTCTAAAAGGGCCGAGAAGCTCCGCGCAGCCTCCTTAGAAACTCCAATTTTTGCAACACAACTATCCAAGGAGGGTCCGTGAATAACCGTCACCCCTGCGCGCTCGTAAGCCGCTAGTAAAATGCACGTTACGTCGGAAAAACCGACTATGGCTTTGGGATTAGCCGTAAGCGCGCTAAAATCCAAATAAGGCAGGAGTTCAAGAGAACCGTAAGCACCTCTAGCTGCTAGAATAACTTTTACCTCAGGATCCTCAAGCATCTCACCGAAAGCCTTGGCCCTAGCGGAGACGCTGTCACTTCCAAAAAGATATGTTGTTTTGCCATATTCAGCACTCGGCTGTAGCGCCACTTTCACGGCAAAACCCCTTTCCCTTAAGGCGCTTAACCCCCTCTCCAAACGGCTACTCTCAATCGGAGATGAAAAGGCAATAACGCCAATTCCATCCCCACTAACCAACCGCCCGAGTTTAAGTAATTTATTCTTCTTGCTCATAAAAATCTTATCAGCACCATTTATAACATTCAGGAATTATTGCAATTAACGAAAAATCGTATCCGTCCACGAATATTACTTTCTCCGGAAAAAGTGGAACTAATTCCACGCTACCGCCCAGGCTGAAAACAAAATTGCATGATCAATTCCACGCGTAAACGGGTACCGAATATATTCTTTGGCTCACTTTACACCATTTTACGAGCCTTTACGAGAATCGCAGAGGGTGACGCCCACCGACTGCTGCATTTTTTATCCGGCTACCACTTGAAATTTAAAAAGAGCATGCGCATATAGGGTGAGCCTTTTAGAATAGCATTTCGCCTGTTCTTTAGGCAGCCGCTCTAAGATCGGGTAGGCAACATCGCGAGACCTTAGGGTTTAGGGGGGAGGAGTACCTCAACTCTCTTTATTGATTTCAGCTAATCACAATTAGCGGGGGTCCGGTTTTGGTGTGTGCATCACGCCGGAGGGCGGGCCGAGTTAAATTGCTTAATAGGAGGAGATAATGAGCAAAGAAGCAAGCAAGATCAGGCCGTTGCAGGATCGCTTAATTGTAAAACGCATTGATAGTACCGAGAAGACGGCTTCCGGTCGTCTTTATATCCCCGATAGCGCGCAAGAGAAGCCGCAGCAGGGTAAAGTTATCGCAGTAGGTAAGGGCAAAGTGGCAGAAGATGGGACGGTGAGACCTCTCGACGTCAAAGTCGGCGACACCATTATCTTCGGTAAATACTCGGGGCAAGAGATCAAAATCGACGACACCGAACTCCTGATCATGAAGGAAGACGACGTTTACGGCGTGGTCGAAGCCTAATGCGGGTTTGTTTTAATTTAATTGTAAGTAGAGGAATTAGAGATGGCAAAGCAAATTAATTTTGGATTGGATGCAAGGGAAGACATCCTAAGAGGCGTTCGCATTCTCGCCGACGCGGTTAAAGTCACGATGGGTCCTAGAGGCCGTAACGTAGTGATCGAGAAAAGTTTTGGCGCTCCCACCATTACTAAGGATGGAGTAACAGTCGCCAAAGAAGTAGAGCTCCCGAACAAGTTCGAGAATATGGGCGCGCAGATGGTGAAAGAGGTGGCATCCAAGACTTCAGATGTCGCCGGCGAC
>JAAYZI010000380.1 GCA_012514925.1 Deltaproteobacteria bacterium
GGTCTGTGCCCGAGAGCGGTTATGTCTGCCCGGTTTGCGGTGCGCCGGATCTCTCAAAGGAGCGCCAGTTTAACTTGATGTTTCGCACCTCCCTTGGTCCAGTAGATATGATCGAGTCCGTGGTCGAAGCGCTGCACGGCAAATCTTTGGACCGCAAGCAGATGCGCGAAGTGATTGAAGATGCGATGCAACCGAGTGCTGTTTATCTTCGTCCGGAAACTGCCCAGGCCATGTTTGTGCAGTTTTTAAATGTGCAGCAGAGCATGTCTATGAAGATTCCCTTTGGCATTGCGCAGCAGGGTAAATCTTTTCGAAATGAGATCATCACTGAGCGTTTCATTTTTCGCACCTGCGAATTTGAGCAGATGGAGGTGGAGTACTTTGTAGAACCCGGCACACAGCAAAAGTGGCATGACTATTGGAGAAACGAACGCATGCGTTGGTGGCAGTCGCTTTCAAACCACAAAGAAAGCTTTCGCTTGCGCCAACATACCCAGGATGAACTCGCACACTACGCCGATGCCTGTTTTGATATAGAGTTCCTCTTTCCTTGGGGCTGGGATGAGCTGGAGGGTATCGCCTCACGCACGGACTACGATTTAAAAAAACACAGTGAGTACGCCAAGGTTAAACTTACCTACTTCGACCAGCAAAAACCCGACCCCGAAAGTGGCAAGCCTGGCTGGCGCTACACCCCTTTTGTGATAGAACCGTCGGCCGGCCTAACCCGCGGGGTGTTGGCTTTTTTACTAGACGCCTACGCCGAAGAGGATGGCCAGGACGCAGCAGGTGAAAACAAAACCCGCGTGTTGCTTAAACTAAATCCACGCATCGCCCCAATTAAGGCCGCGGTGTTTCCGCTTGTTAAAAAGGATGGCCTACCGGATCTGGCCCGCAATATTGTGTCACGCTTCCTCAGAGCCGGAATTAATGCTGCTTATGATGAACAGCACTCAATCGGCAAACGCTACGCGCGCCACGATGAAGCCGGCACTCCCTACTGTTTGACGGTAGACCACCAGACCACGCTCGACCAAACCGTCACGATCCGTGATCGCGATACCACAGCCCAGGAACGTATCAGCATAGAGGACGCGCTAGGGGTTGTGCAGGAAAGGATCCAGAAGTCTTAACTTCGGTATCCGCTTACGCGTGGAATTGATTATGCAATCTTGTTTCAAGCCTCCCGGCGGTGGCACGCGGAGTTAACTTCACTTTCTCCGGAGAAGATAATATTTATGCAAATGGTTACTAACTCTAAATTCGGTTAAATTAATACATAATATAACGCAGCTCTACCTGACGCCCCTGCACACTTTCACGCAAGCTAAGAGGAAGGTCTAACAATCCTTCAACGAACTTTCTAAATCTGGCGAATTTATCCTCTACATAGAAAATCTCAGGCTGCTCCTTGGGGCCCAAAGGTTTCTCTAAAATCTCAAAGACCTCACGGGCTGCCTCGTAAACACCGCCGATTTTATCGACCAATTTTAGCGTAACAGCGTTACTACCAAGCAGCACCCTGCCATCAGCAAATTTCTCGACCTCACTTCGGTCAAGGCCCCGGCCCGTCACAATCGCATTAACAAATTCTGCGTTTACCTCGTCGACCGTAGACTGCAAAAAGGCGCGTTCATCCTCGGTCATCTCTCGAAAGGCATTACCGGCATCTTTAAACTTGCCGCTTTTTATGGTGAGCATCTCTACTCCCAACTTTTCAGTAACCCTTCTCAAATTGGGAACTTGCAGGATCACGCCAATCGAACCGGTGAGAGTGCCTGGCTGGGCAAAAATCTTAGAAGCACCCAATGCGGCATACAGCCCACCTGACGCGGCCACCGAACCCATTGAAGCCACAATCGGTTTAATCTCCTTAAGTCTGGAAACCGCCTCGTTGATCTCCTGAGAGGGGCCAACCGCTCCTCCCGGCGACTCTATTCTTAGTACGATTCCACGCACACGCGGATTCTTGATCTGTTTATAGAGATGGTCAATTACATCCTTGGAACTCTCAATCACGCCACTAAGCTCAATAACGGCGATCTGA
>JAAYZI010000381.1 GCA_012514925.1 Deltaproteobacteria bacterium
CTCCCACAAGCACACCCCCAAAATTACCAAGAGATTCCTTAAAAGCACCCCCTCCAAAAAAGCCCACGGCGCGTGTCCGAAAACATAGTTGTTAACTTGCAACAGAAAACGATTTCTGACGCTGTGCAAATTAAGCTCTGGCGCAAGCGCGCGGCGGCGCTCCGGCAGCACCACCCGGCGATGGAAAGCCTGCGCCTCCGGCACGTATAAACAGCGCCATCCTAAAAGTTGACCACGCCACGATAAATCAGCATCCTCGCGATAGGCAAAAAAACCCTCGTCAAAAAGCCGTAGCCGAGGCTTAGAGTCGCAACGCAACTGAGGGAAAACCTTGGCGCTCTCTTTCTCAAGCTCTCCGGCGTCCAACGCGGCATCCTCAATAAAGGCGCTCCTAAGCAACAAGCACGCTCCCGAACCGCCGAAAACATACTCGCAAATGGCGTACTGCCCCTGATCCACTTCGCCCGAACCTCGATCAAAGTGCCTAAGCGCCCGGGTGATATACATGCCGGCGGCATCGAAGCGACGTGGCGTAACTGCGGCCAGCTCCGCGTCGGCGCGGTATAGACACGGAGTGGCGGAGCCACACTGGGGATCCCGCTCCAAAGCCTCTGTCAAACAAGATAAGGCTTGCGGCTGTAGCGCCACATCCGGATTCAAAATCAGCACGTAGCGCGCGCCCCAATCCAAAGCCTCTTGGATATTTTGATTGTGCGCCGCTGAAAATCCTAGATTAGCGGCATTTACACTTACCTTTAGCGGCGCATCCGCAAACTGCCGCTTCACCCACGCTTCCAGGCCGTCCTCAGAAGCGTTATCACAAAGACGCACAAAGAGGTTAGACCCAGCTTCAAAGCCACGCTGCGCAAAAACGGCGTCAAGGCACTTCTTTAAACAAGGCTCGCCATGAAGCGCCAAGCTGTTATAAGTTACGATGCTTACGTAAACCCGCGGCCCTATCACTCCCGCTCCCGTGGGACCTTAAATAGAGTTGAAAGTTCGTCCTCATGCAGAATCTTAAATCCCTCTTGCGACTTAATCTCTCTTGCCAGCTGCGAACTGCTCCGGATCAACACGTGTGTGCCCCCAAGTTTCTCAATATAGCCACGCCAATCGCTGGCGGGACGCATTCTGTCAAAATACTCGTAGTAAAACTCTTCACCCAACATGGTGGTACGATCATCAATCACAGCCTTGACTTTACCGCCTCCAAAAAAGCTAATGAAGCTCCCCCAATCCATATGATTGATAACCACTAATGGAGCGTCCGCGGCGGCGGCTTCCCCCTTGAGCACAGTTAAGGCTTCGAATGGATAGCTTGTGGGCTGTGGGCCGTAAACACCCCGGAACAGGGGCACTCGCCCTGAAAAACCAGCCTCCCAAAGTAACACTAAAGAGAGCACCGCCAACAAGACGTATCCTTTTGTGCTCCGGCGTTCTCGAATCTCCAAATTTGAAAAGGCCTTGCGAACGCGCCGCCACATCTGCGATGTCTCCAAGATCCTGGCATGGCCAAGGTTTACAAGGCACTGCGCCAAGGGCAGCGCAACGACGATGCCGAAAAAAGGAAGCATGCGCACCGCACCTAAACCTAAGTGAGTAAAAATAAGTAGCGTAAGAACCTCAAAGAAACGCCAGCCAAGCAGGTTTGGTCGGCCGACCAACAGGGTCAGCGCAATAATCAAAAAAGGAAATTGAAAAAGCTCCCCCTCAAATCCCTTGAAGTCGGGAGACTGCCACTCCATATAGAAAGTCATGACAAA